>NZ_JBMQOC010000094.1:0-24892 GCF_053550995.1 Parapedobacter sp. | reverse complement strand
CTCCGAACGTAATGGGGAGATGGTCGGAAAAGCATATGCCGAAGGCTACCGGCAGCACCTGGGCTTTAGCTATCCGCAAGATAACTTATTAAAGAGCATATTGCATCCTTTTATATATGAAAGAAAATAATAATATTTTGGTCGAACAGCGGGTGGAGCATGACTTGGATATCCTTACGATCGAAAATGATTACCTACGGGTAGATGTTATTCCGGCATTGGGCGGTAAGATCAGTAGCATCTACAATAAGCAATTGGACAAGGAATTTTTGTGGAATAATGCAGCGCTTTCGCTTCAGAAAAACCAAACCGGCGATGATTATGATTCCAATTTTTGGGGAGGTATCGATGAATTGTTGCCCAACGATATTCCCGAACGTATCGACGGGATAGATTATCCAGACCATGGCGAGCTGTGGACGACACGGCTCGATTATTCGGTATCGGAAGATGATGTCTCCGTGTATGGCGTTTTGCCGTTAAGCGGCTTGTATTACAAGAAAACGATCCGTCTATCTATGGATGCTCCAAAGGTTACGCTGCAATACAATATGGTCAACCGGTCGACAGAACGTCGCCGTTTTTTATGGAAACTGCACGCCGCCTTGCGTATCAGCGAAGGCGACCAATTATTCAGCCCCGCCACAAAAGCAAAGATCGTCAGCCCCGGGGCCTCCCGTTTCGCGGAGACCGGTGAATTTACATGGCCCGTTATGAACGGCATCGATGCATCCATCGTACCCGAAAAGAACAACACCATGGACTTCTTTTACCTCTACGAATCACCCGAGGGAACCATGGGTTTGATGGTGGACAAGGGGCGCAGCCGGTTTTCTTATCATTATGATCAGGCCATATTCCCGTATCAATGGTATTTCGCGTCTTATGGGCGGTTTAGAAATCATTATACCGCAATTCTGGAGCCAGCTTCAGCGATGCCGGTCAGTGTCAATGAAGCGGCAGATCTAAAACAATGCTCCGTATTGCGGCCTGGCGAAACATTCGACACACAAGTAGTGATCTACGCTGGTTCGAATCAATAGTTGAAAACATCAAAACAATCATATATAGCAAAGAAGATGAAGATAGAGTCCGTTGATTTTTTTTATTTGAGTATGCCCGAAGTGTTAGACATCGGCGATGGTAGTCAGGATGCAACTTTAGTTAGGGTACGCGCCGGTGGCCTTGAAGGCTGGGGCGAATGTGAGGCGGCACCGTTGCCGACCATTGCTGCGTATGTATGCCCGATGTCTCACAGTGCATGTAAACCCGTGAGATACGGGGTGGAGGGAATGCCACTCAATGAACCGGAAGACATCCGTAAAATCGCACAGAAAGTCCATGCCCATAGTTTTGATCTCTTACAGGCCGACCATACGCTTTCAGGTATTGATATTGCCCTTTGGGACTTGTTGGGTAAAAAATTGGACGAGCCGGTTTATAAATTGTTAGGTTACAAAAAAGCATTTCCGAAAACTCCCTATGCTTCCCAACTTTTTGGAGATACGCCGGAACAAACGTATGAGAAAGCGATTGAATCGAAAAAATCGGGCTATCGTGCCGTTAAATTCGGCTGGGGGCCGATTGGAAGGGATAGTGCGGCCGTAGATGCAGCTCATTTTCGGTCAGCACGCGAGGGGTTGGGCAAAGATGCGTACCTGATGATTGATTTGGGGACGGTATGGGGAGAAGGTGTAGCGGCGGCCCGCGAGCGATTGGCCGCATTGAAAGAAGTAAATGCCTATTGGTTGGAAGAACCCTTTACAAACATGGCCCTGGGGCCCTACGGTGAATTGGCGAAAAGTGAGCCGCAGGTTCGCCTTGCCGCCGGAGAAGGATGTAATAACTATGTACAGGCTGCCGCGATGCTCAACTATGCTGGACTCGGATTTATCCAGATCGATACGGGCCGCATAGGCGGTATCACTCCCGCGAAGCGGGTGGCCGACGACGCGGCTGCGAAAGGAATTACGTATGTGAACCACACGTTTACCTCGCATTTAGCACTCAGTGCATCGCTGCAGCCTTATGCGGGTTTGGAAAAAGATGTTATCTGTGAATATCCGGTGGAACCGAAGCAACTCGCACTAGACATCACGACGAATAAGATCCTTCCGGATGCGAATGGCCAGGTTTCGGTGCCGGATGCGCCGGGCCTGGGGGTAAACGTGCAGATAGAAACGTTGAAGAAGTATGTCGTAGAGACCGAAATCCGCGTTGGCGGAACATGGTTGTACCGAACACCGACGATATAGATGGACAATAGAAGATTTGAAAACCAAGTGGCCATCATATCTGGCGGAGCCGATGGATTGGGAAAAGCGATTGCGCTCCGGTTGGCGGCGGAAGGGGCGAAGGTGGCGTTATTTGATTTGAACGACCAGAAATTACAAGCGACGATACACGAACTCGAGGGCCTCGGTGGAGAGGCACTGGGGGTACGCGTGGATATCGTAAGCGAACACGAGGTAATAGCCGGGTACGAAGCGGTTATCAAAAAATTTGGGAGGGTCGATGTGGTCATTAATTCTGCCGGTATAGTAGGGCCCACAAGCACGTCCATATTGGAATATGGCGTAGACGATTTTGATCGCATTTATCGCGTGAACCTCCGCGGTGCCTTTTTGATGGCTAAGTATGGGTTGACGCATATGGAGAAGTGCCAATACGGGCGCATGCTATTGATAGCGTCCATAGCGGGGAAAGAAGGGAATCCGTTCATGGCCGGCTATTCGGCGACGAAGGCCGGCGTAATCGGTTTGGTAAAAGGATTGGGGAAGGAGTTTGCCAACAACGGGATTACCATTAATGGTCTAGCTCCTGCGGTGATCAAAACAGCGATGAACGAAGATACCGACCCGGAACAACTGGCTTATATGGCCAGTAAGATCCCGATGGGGCGCCTGGGCACCGTGGCGGAGGTAGCAGCGATGGCGAGCTTCATTGTTTCGCCCGAAAACAGCTTTTCAACAGGGTTTATATACGATATTTCCGGTGGTCGGGCCACCTATTAACAAACTATATGTCAAGAAAGAAAGTAGTGGTTTTAGGCGGTTCTTCCGGAATTGGGAAAGCAATTGCCGAGCGTTTTGCGAGAGAAGGGTGGCTGGTCATCATTGCTTCATCAGACCCCGCTAAATTGGAGGCGGCTTTCGCTGGTTTGGTGGGCAGTGGCCACGAAGCCATTCAGTTGGATATCCGCGATGATGCGCGCTTGGCGCATTTTGTATCCCATATCCGCACAGAGCATGCAGACTTCGATGTGCTCATCAACAGCATCGGGGTATCCGAGCACATGCCCATCTTGGAGGCCGATTTTGCCCAATGGGATGATGCCTTGCAGGTGATGTTGTATGGAACGGTAAAAAGTTGCCGGGCATTGCTGCCGTATATGAAACAGGGCGGCCGCCTTATCCACATCACGTCCATCCATCACGAACGGGTGGAAAGGGGCAGTTCCGCCTACGGCATGGCGAAGGCGGCCATCACCCAGTTTACGCGCTCGCTGGCGCTGGAGATGGCTCCGCGGAATATTTTGGCCAACACCATTGCACCGGGTTTCATCGACACACCGATGTCGGTGGATGGCAATGGCCAAAGCGAGCTGGAAACCGAATGGTTCCACGATAATTACATAAAATACGATCACCTGCCGTTGAAGCGCCCCGGGAAACCGGAGGAGGTTGCCGGCGTGGCTTATTTCCTGGCGGGGCCGGATGCATCTTACATGACCGGTTCCGTGGTCACCGTGGACGGCGGGTTGACGATTACCTTTTAGCGGGCCCTGGGGGCACTGGTAAGGTAGGCTTACCAATAAAGGTGCGTCTCCGGCTTTAGAAAAGCACGGCGTCCCTCAGCTCAATCCGGTTGTAGTATTTGATGTTGGTGGGTGTGATGATGTCAATGGGCACAAAGATTTCGGCGCTGGGCTTTTTCTTCAGGACGAGGTATTCGTACAATACCTTGACCCCCTTATAGGCCTGCATCTGTGGCTGCTGCGAAATCAGGAAGCTGATGTGCTCTTTTTTCAGGTAATCGATGTTCTCGTCGATCAGGTCATAGCCGATGAGGCAGCGCTTGTCGAGGAGGCTGGTGGGAAGCAGGCGGACCAGTTTATGGATGTCGTTGGTCACGAAAATGCCCGATAGGGACGGCGTCGACCGGACGATGTCGAGCAGTTCCGCCGCAATCGTTTGCTCATCGGCCACCTCGTTCTCGTAGGTGACCAGCCGGTTGTTCTTATTTTCGAAATAGGTGCGGAAACCGGCCTCGCGGTTGGCGAAATGGAGGTGGTTGTCGTCTTTTTTCTTAATGGTGGCAATCAGGATCTCGGAGCGCTCGGGCACGCATCGCCCCATGATCTCGGCGGCCGTGTAGCCGCTGTCGCCCGAATGCTGGCCGATGAACGACAATTGCCCCAGTCCGCTGATATTACTATCGAAGAAGACCACCGGGACATGGTTCCTGGCCGTGGCGTTGAGCAGCCGCGCGGTATCGTCATGGAATACCGGCACCATCAATATGCCCTGGAAATTGCCGAGAATGGCCTTTGAAACGGCGTCTTTAAACGAAAGCACATCGTTTTGGCTGAAGGGCAGCATTTCGAGCTTGATGCCGTAGGGGCGCAGTTCGACCATCGCCGCATCGAACCCATGCTGGTGTTGCCCCCAGTAGGGGATGTCGTTCGTAGCGTAAGGCATCAGCACCGCAATGCGGTATTCCTTGGCCGATTTGAGCCGGCTGGCGAAAATATTGGGTTGGTACCCCAGCTCCTCGATGGCTTTCAGGATTTTGGCTTCGGTAGCCTTTGAAACGCCGCCGCGGTTGTTGAGGATCTTGTCTACCGGGCCGGTCGATACGCCGGCGTAACGCGCGATGTCTTTTATTCCTATGGTTGGTTTCTCCGGGGCACCCATTGTTTTCTATGATAAGCTTGCCGCGCAAAATTAAGAAAAATAGTCAACGTTCACTTTTTTTTAAAAAAATTTGGTGGATTGAAAGTTAATCTCTAAAATTGCAAGCAAATAGTCAACGTTGACTATTCGGAAACCAATTGGAATTATGGTCGGTAACATAAACACGAAACGAATTTACAAAGCATCTTGCGTAGCCTTGGTGGTGACGGCGCTGACCTTTGCGATCCGGGCCAACCTGCTGGGCGTTTTGGGAGAGGAATTCGAGCTGACCGCGATGCAGGTGGGGAATGTGGCGGCCGCGGCTTTTTGGGGGTTTACCGGCGCGATGGTGCTGGGCGGGGTATTGTGCGACTGGATCGGGATGGGGCGGCTGTTTCTGCTGGCGTTCCTGGGGCATGCCATCGGTATCGTATGGACCATTTTTTCATCCGACTACTGGTCGCTGTTCCTATCTACGCTGTTGGTGGGCCTGGCCAATGGGTTTGTCGAATCGGCAAGCTACTCCATGTTGAGCAGTATCTATGCAAACGACGACAAGACCAAACGGATAAACGATTGGCACATCTGGTTTCCGGGCGGGATCGTCATCGGCGGCGTATTGGCTTACCTATTGAGCGCTGCCGGTTTTAACTGGAAGATCCAGATGGTAGTGATGTTGATTCCCACCTTGGCGTACGGTGCCATGTTCTGGAAGCAGCGTTTCCCCAAATCCGAACGGGTGAAACTTGGCGTGTCGGACCGGGAGATGTTCCGTGCCTGCCTCAGCCCGCTGTTCCTGTTGATGCTGTGCTGCATGTTGCTTACCGCGGCAACCGAGTTGGCTACCAACCAGTGGATAGTGGAACTGCTGTCGTCGGTGGGTGTACCATCCATCTTGTTGCTGGTGTTTATCAACGGCATCATGACCCTCGGCAGGGCAAATGCGAGGTACATCCTGCAACGCATCAGCGTGACGCAACTGCTGTTGGTATCGGCCCTCCTTTCTTTTGCGGGTTTGCAGTTGCTGGGATATGCGCAAGGTTACCTATCTTTCGTGGCGGCGGCGATTTTTGCCATGGGCATCTGTTTTTTCTGGCCCACGATGATCGGATTCGTATCGGAGAACCTGCCGAAAACCGGCCCGCTGGGTTTATCGCTCATGGGCGGGGCCGGGCTTTTTTCCACCGCACTGGCCTTGCCCTGGCTGGGCCAGATCTACGATATCCATTTGTTGGACGCCCTGCCCGTTGGTTTTTCCATCGAGCAGCTCAAGGGGTCGGCCGATGGGGCCGAAATGCAGCTTTGGGCAGAGATGAAGTTGCATGCCGGCGCATATACGCTGCGCCTGGCCTCGGTGCTGCCCGGGGTGCTCGTGATCGTATTTGCCATCCTCCACTTATCGAGGCGCAAGCGCGCTTCGGCCAAGGTGAGTACGGTGATCCAGTAAGTTGATGATTTAATACATGAAAAGAAGACATGATGAAAGTAGGAATAGATAGTTATTGCTTCCACCGCTTATTCGGTGAGGTCTATCCTGGCCAGGACAGGCCGGAAAAGGAATTGAGCTTCGAAGGGTTCATGGAAAAAGTAGATGGTCTGGGCATTGATGGCGTCTCCCTGGAGTCGTGTTTCATCCCCCGATTCGACGATGCGTACCTAGCTGGCATCAAGTCGTGGCTGGACCGCTCGGGCTATGACCGCGTGTATGCGTGGGGGCACCCCGATGGGCTGGAAGGGGGGCAGAACCAACAGGCATTTGAAGAAATGCTGGCGCACATCGAATACGCGCCCAAGATCGGGGCCAACGTGATGCGGGTGGTGGGCAGCAGCCTGGAGTTCCGGTTCCTCCCCCACGAGCCGCAATTGGAAACCCTGTCGGAAATGTTTGCCGAAGCCACGAAGGTGGCCGCCAAACTCGGCGTGAAACTCGCCGTGGAGAACCACATCGACTACAACTCGGACGAGATACTGCGCTTGGTCAACAACGTGAACTCCCCATATTTCGGTGTCAACTTCGACTCGGGCAACTTCCTCCGGGTGCTGGACGACCCGATCCAGGCGATGGAAAAGCTGGCGCCGCACGTGTTTGCCACCCACATCAAAGACATGGTACCCGTTAAAGGGGTGCCCGTAAACGAGTGGTACTTTTTTTCTTGCGTACCCACGGGGAAGGGGCTGATTGCCAATGACAGGCTCGCGCAGCTGCTCGCAGACCAGGGCTATACGGGCTTTTTGGCCGTGGAGGTGGATTTCCTGCACCCGGATTACCGGAATGAGGAGGAAGCCGTGGTAAAGGAAAGCATACAGGAGTTGAAAAATATTGCCCATCGCTTAAAATCGAGGAACCAATGAAACGTGTCAATGTCGGCATCATCGGGTATAAATTCATGGGCCGCGCCCATAGCAACGCATGGCTGAAAGCGCCCCTGTTCTTTGATACCAAGGCCCAGCCCGTGCTGAAGGCGGCCTGTGGCCGCCACGAAAAGGATGTCGCGGCGTTCGCCGAAAAGTGGGGCTGGGAAGAGGTGGAAACCGACTGGCGGAAGGTCGTTGAACGCGACGACATCGACATCATCGATATCGCCACGCCCCAGTACCTGCACCACGAAATCGCCCTCGCCGCGGCACGCGCGGGGAAGCATATTTTTTGCGAAAAGCCCATGGCGATGGACACCCGGCAGGCGGAAGAGATGCTGCAGGCGTGTACGGACAATAAGGTGACCCATTACTTGAACCACAACTACCGGCGGGTGCCGGCGGTGGCGTTGGCCAAGCAGCTGATCGCATCGGGCGAGATCGGTACCATCTACCATTGGCGGTGTGCCTACCAACAGGACTGGATCACGGACCCGGAGTTCCCGCTAACGTGGCAGCTGCGGGCTGAAACGGCCAAGGCAGGCCCGCAATGGGACCTCAACTCCCATTGCGTCGATCTGGCGCAGTACCTTATCGGCGGCATCACCGAAGTGACCGCCATGGTGGCTGATTTCATCAAGACACGGCCGTTGGCCGAGGAACAGCAGACAGGCAACCTGAAAGCCGGGGCCAGCGGGTTGGGTACGGGCGATGTCACCGTGGAAGATGCCGCGCTGATGATGGTGCGGTTCAGGAACGGGGCGGTGGGTTCGTTCGAGGCCACGCGATTTGCCAATGGCCGGAAGAACCGCCTTACGTTCGAGGTGTATGGAAGTGAAGGCAGCCTGGCCTTCGACCTGGAAAACCTCAATGAACTCAAATATTACGACAACCGCGGCAAAGCAGGCATGAAAGGGTTTGCCACGATATTGGCGACGGACGGGAGCCACCCTTATGTGGAACGTTGGTGGCCGGCCGGCCATATCATCGGGTATGAACACACATTTGTGCATGCGGTAGCCGACTTCCTCGATGCCATCGCAACGGATGGCCCCATCGCGCCGAATTTTGAAACCGGCCTGGAAACCATCCGCGTGCTCGAAGCGGGGCTTCAGTCGGCCGCGCAACGGAAGACCATATTTTTATAGTTACAATCACTCGAAATAGATAGACAAAACCATGGAAGTTTCATTAAAGGACCAGTTCCTCAAGGAAGGTTACGTGATCATTGATGTGCTCAAGGAAAGCGAAATCGAGGGTTTCCGCACGCTGATGGATGCACTGCTCAATCCGGAGATCAAGGCCGACCCTACCGGCGGCACGCTCAGCGCCGCTTTCCAGCACCTCGGCGACCAGCTGGCCGACTTCGGCAAGGAAGCGAGGCAGTATTATTTCCACCTCCTTACCAAGCGCGGTACGGAATCCATCCACCATGCTTTCCACCACCCGGTGATCTTGGCGGCGGTGGAGCAGATACTGGGCCCCGACCTGATCGTTAACAACGCCTCCATCCTGGCCGCCAACGAAGGTACTTCCTATTCGTTGGGCTGGCATAGGGACGTGATCCAAATACCCGAAGAAGACATCGAAGACTGGCTCTTCTCGCCCGATCGGTTCCACAACAGCGTGCAGATCAACCTGCCCCTGGTAGACGAAAGCTCTTTGTGGATCGTGCCACGGAGCCATAATCGCCCGAATACGGCGGCGGAAGATGCCGCATTCGGCGGAACGAAGCATTATGCACCCGTCGGCGCGGAAATGCCGGGTGGCATGCCGGTGCCCCTCAAAGCCGGCCAGGCGGTGCTATACAACAATAACCTCATCCATCGCGGCTATACGGAAGTGATGCAGGTGCCGCGGCGGACATTGCACATGGGCTACCACAGTGCGGCTTACCCGCCTACCTGGCATTTCTATTTGCTGGATGACCAACTGCTTACGGACGAGTACCTCGAAACACTCAGCCCCACCATGCGGCGGATGATGAATGAATACCTGGCGTGCAGGAAGAAGTACCCGAACATGGAGGACACCTGGAAGTGGGCATACAATTTCCCCTATAAATCGGCCACGGACAATTAGTTTTCTACGATATGCGGCTCTACATTACCTTATTTTTCTCGATGCTGGCATTCGCGGGATGCCAGGCGCCCCAACCTTTTTCCGAGGCCGACTGGGCGTATCCCGGCGGTACCGCCGGCCAGACCAAATATTCTTCGCTGGACCAGATCGACACATCCAATGTGGCCGAGCTGGAAGTGGCCTGGGTATTCCACTCGGGCGTGACATCCGGCAACGTGCAAATGAACCCCCTCATCGTGGATGGTACGGTCTATATCACCACGCCCCTGCAGGAGGTGATTGCCGTGGATGGCGCGACGGGCGAACAGGTTTGGCGGTTTAACCCCGCGCGGGAAGGCGAGCAGTTCGGTGGGATCAATAGGGGCATTTCCTTCTGGCGGAAGCAAGGTGAGCGGGATCGGATATTTTTCACGAGCGGCGGTTTCCTGAACGCGATCTATGCAGCGGACGGATCGCCGGTGCCCGGATTTGGGAACCAGGGCCGCATTTCGTTGAACGACGGATTAGTGAAGCCGGCTGAACAGATGGGCATCACCTCCCCCGGTGCCCCGGTTGTCTATGGCGACCTGGTGATCGTGGGTGCCATGACGTGGTCTTCGCCGGCAAATGTAAGTGCCTTCAATGTGCATACCGGTGAACGTGAGTGGGTTTTCCATACCATCCCGCAACCGGGCGAGTATGGGTACGACACATGGGGGAAGGACGATTTTTGGAAGACCGGCGGTGGCGTAAACGTATGGGGCGGGCTCAGCGTTGACCTGGAGCATGGCGCGGTGTATTTTGCAACCGGCCAGCCCAAAGCCGATTTTTATAGGCCGGATAATGAGGGCGAGCAACTGTTTGGCAATTCCATTGTGGCACTGGATGCGAAAACGGGCGAGCGGATGTGGCACTACCAGGCCATACACCACGACCTGTGGGATCTGGACCTGCCCTGTGCGCCCATCCTGACCACCCTTCATAAAGAAGGGAAACAGATACCGGGCGTGGTGCAACTGACGAAGACCGGCAACGTGCTCCTATTCAACCGGCTTACCGGTGAACTGCTGTCTGAGGTGGAAGAGCGGCCGGTGCCGGCGAGTACGCTGGCCGGCCAATATGCCTTCCCCACGCAGCCGTTCGTGAAATGGCCGGAACCCTTTTCCAAGCAGGTGGTCACGGCCGACGACTTAACGGATATCAGCGAAGAAGCCCACGCCTATGCGCTTGAACGGTTCAATAATGCCGATGCGGGATGGTACATCCCCCCGTCTACCAAAGGGATCATCTATTACGGCATACATGGCGGCGCCGAATGGGGTGGCGGGTCTTACGATCCGATCGACCAGGTGATGTATGTCAATTCCAATGAACTGGCTTGGCACATCACGATGCAGGATGTCAACAACGAAGCGCCGGAGGCCGGCTCCGGGAAAGGCAAGGGCGAACACGGCGGCCACCGGCTGTTCCTGGCCAGTGGGTGCGCAAGCTGCCACGGCGCCGACCGCCAGGGGCTGGGGGGAACGCCCGTGTTACGGAACCTCTCGGAGAAATACACGCAAAAGGATGTTGCCGATATCATCAAGAAGGGAAAGGGTGCCATGCCGCCCTTTGCCCACCTGCCGGAGGATGATGTGCAACTGATTGCATCGTACCTGCTGGATATGGAAGCGGCAGGTGGCGACGGGGAAGAAGAAGGCGTAAAACCATACTACAATTCGACGGGGTACGTCAAGTTTCTCGATGAGCAAGGCTATCCGGCCACGAAACCGCCATGGGGGACGCTGAATGCGATCGACCTCAAATCGGGCAAGATCAAATGGAAGGTACCCCTGGGCGAATATCCGGAGCTGACCGCGAAAGGGATACCGTTAACCGGGACGGAGAATTTCGGGGGTAGCATCGCCACCGCGGGCGGGCTGGTGTTTGTGGGGGCCACGCGCGATGAGCGCTTCCGGGCGTTCGATAAAAATACCGGTGAGATACTATGGGAAACGAAACTGCCATTCGGCGGGTTTGCAGTACCCAGTACATACAGCGTGGATGGGAAGCAATATGTGGTCATCCCCGCTACCGGTGGCGGAAAGTTGGGCACCACCACGGGCGACGCTTACGTGGCATTTGCCCTGCCCGATCGTTCAGTGGAAAAATGATATCATGACACAACAAATTATCTGGAAATTCGGCGCCTGCATGCGGGCGGTCCTCATGGCCGCCGCTTGCCTGACGGCCCTGAAAGGGGCTACCGCCCAGCCATCGACCGGCGATGTTTTTGCCGCCGACAAGCTGGCCGCATGGTGTATCGTTCCGTTCGATGCCGCGCAGCGCACCCCCGAAGCCCGCGCGAAGATGCTGTCCGATCTGGGGATCAGCAAATTGGCGTACGATTGGCGGGAGGAGCATATCCCGTTGTTCGACCGGGAGTGGAAGGCCCTCCGCGAAAATGGAGTGGAGCTATTCGCCTTCTGGTTGCCATCGAATACCGATCCGGCCAACGAGGCGCAGGTGGAGCAAGTGTTTGCCTTTTTGGAGCGGAACCGCATAAAAACACAGCTTTGGTACCTGCCCGGTTGGTTCACGGGCTACGAGAACCAAGTCGCAGGTTTCGACGAAATGACGCGGGAAGAGCAGGTGGAGTCTATCTCGAAGCCCATCAGGTACGTTGCCGAACGGGCCAGGGCACTGGGCTGCACGGTGGGCCTATACAACCACGGCGGCTGGTTTGGCGAGCCCGAAAACCAGATCGCCATCATCGAGCATTTGGGCATGGATAACGTGGGGATGGTCTACAATTTCCAGCATGGCAGGCACCACATCCACCGTTTTCCGGAGTTTTACCCGAAAATACAAAAGTACCTCCTATGCATCAACCTCGTGGGGCTGGCAGACGGTGACCCGGTAACGGTTACCGCTTTGGGCGAAGGCGATATCGAATACGGGCTGTTGGAAACGATTTATAAAAGCGGGTACACCGGGCCGATCAGTATCCAGAACCACCGGGCCGACCGCGATGCGGAGGCGGCGCTTATCACCGAACGGAAAGGGTTGGAAAAAATGAAAGCAGAACTAACTAAATAGACGAACTTTTAAGCATAACTTTATGAAACGAAGAGAAATGAGCCGATTAACGATGGCCGTGGCAATGGTTGCCACAGCATTGCTGGCAGGTTGTAGCGTGCTGAAGGATAAGCCCGTTAAAGACGTATTTGCGAAACAGAACCTCGTTGCGTGGTGCGTTGTCCCCTTTGATGCGAAACAGCGCGGGCCCGAAGAACGGGCACAAATGCTGTCCGACCTGGGCATTACCAAGTTGGCCTACGACTGGCGGGAACAACACATCCCGACCTTTGACGACGAGTGGCGTGCACTGAATAAACACGGCATCGACCTAACGGCCTTCTGGATGACCTCGGGCAATAACCCCCAGGATGATCGGTACATCCGGGAAATATTCGATTTTCTCGAACGCAATAAGATTTCAACGCAGATTTGGCTGCTGATGGGCGAGTGGGCAGGTTTCGGTGACCTTAGCCAACGGGATAAGGTGGCGGCGATGAGCAAACCCATCGCTTACATCGCCGATCGGGCAAAGGAACTCGGGTGCCAGGTGGCGCTATACAACCACGCTGGTTGGTTCGGCGAACCGGAAAACCAGCTTGAAATCATCGAAGCGGTGGACCGCAAGAACGTAGGCATGGTGTATAACTTCCACCACGCCCGCCTGCACCACGAACGTTTTTCGACCTTCTTCCCTAAAATAGTGCCCCACCTTTTTGCGTTGAATATCGCAGGGCTGAAAGCGGGCGTTACCGACCGCTTTTTCCGGACCGGCCAGGGCGATGTGGAAAAGGAGATGATCAGGCAGGTGTGGAAAAGTAACTACCGCGGGCCAATCGGTATCATAAACCACGATACCAACGAAGATGCCGAAAAAGGGCTGTCCGATGAAATCGACGGACTTAAGAAAATACTCAGAGAAATCGGAGATGAACGGGCATTAGCCACGTACTAACCCGCCTAACGGTTATTCCATGATAATGGCTCGCTGAACGTTTGCGGCCGGGCCCGCGCACGTCTAAAAATAGTGAACGTTGACTTTTTCGGATCCGCGTTGATGGTTATCGATTTCGGATCGAAAGAGGCCATGACTATGCAAATAAAAACCCTAACAAATTATGAGATGATGAAAAAAATCAAATTGAAACCCAATGCATTACCAGGTAATCGGGGTCGGATGTGGCTACTGTTGCTGCCCATGCTATTGTTTTCTGTGGCTGCCAGTGCGCAACATGTACTGACCGGATGGGTACTGGATGAGAACGATGACCCCCTGGCCAATGCCAGTGTGGTGATCAAAGGAAGTGAGCGCAGCGTATCCACGGATGTGGACGGTAAATTCGTTCTGGAGATCGATGGTCCCACGGATACACTGGTGATTACGTTTGTGGGTTACTATCCGCTCGAAGTGCCGGCCGGAATGGATCGCGAGCGGACATTTCCGATGACCATCGACGAAGAACAGGCCAAACTGGATGAAGTGACGGTGGTCGGCTTCGGTACGCAGAAAAAAGTGTCCGTAACGGGGGCCATCTCTACGGTGGCCGTGCGCGAATTGGCCAAAACGAGTACCCCTTCGCTTTCCAATGCCCTGGGTGGCCGGTTGCCCGGCATCATGACCAGGCAGTCGAGCGCGGAACCGGGGTCCGACCAAGCGCAGATATTTATCCGGGGATTGGGCACGTGGGGCAATCGGTCGCCGATGGTCCTGATCGACGGGGTCGAGCGCAGCCTCGATAACGTCAACGTACACGAGATCGAGAGCTTTTCGGTGTTGAAAGACGCTTCTGCTACCGCCGTTTACGGGGTTCGTGGCGCGAACGGCGTCATCGTAATTACCACCAAGAAGGGCGTGATGGGCCGGCCAAAGGTGGCCTTCCGCTCGGAGTCGGCGTTCCTTCAGCCTATCCGGCTGCCCGATTACATCAACGGTGCCGAGTACGCTAGCTTAATGAACGAGGGCCTCGAACACGTGGGCCAACGACCGCGGTGGTCTGACGAACAGATCGAGTTGTTTCGGAATGGCAACGAGCCTTACCTCTACCCGAACGTCAATTGGACAGACGAAATCATGCGGAAGAGCACGTACCAGACCATCAATAACCTGAATGTAAGTGGGGGTGGCGAAATTGTGCGCTACTACGCCAACGCCGGCTATACGGACCAGAATGGCATTTGGAAAAACGACCCGGCGAATGCCTACAAGACCAATGTGCGCATGCGGCGGTACAACCTGCGGTCGAACGTAGACGTCAACGTGAGCAACAACCTGGTACTGGAGCTTGGCATCGCCGGCATTATCCAACAGGGCGATTTCCCGGCTACGGGATCCGATGCGCTGCTCAATGCCATCCGTGTGACGCCGCCGATCGCCTACAGTGCGCGGAACCCCGACGGCAGTCCGGGTGGAACGCCGACACTGATCGGAAACAACCCGTGGGGGCTGGCTACGCAGGCAGGCTACTCGGTGCATATGCATAGCAATGTACAGGGCACCTTCTCGGCCAAATGGGACCTGTCGACCGTGGTTACCCCCGGCCTTTCCGTAAGTGGGCGGTTCTCCTACGACCACCATTACTCGGGTGGTATCAACCGGCATAAGTCGTTCGAGGTTAAATACTATACCGGTAAAGATGAGGAGACCGGCGAAGACCAATACACGGTGTTGCGTGAGGAGCAGCCCATGAATTACTGGCTGTGGAACAACTCGAACCGGGCAATCTACTCCGATTTCATCGTGAATTACGAGAAAGCCTTGGGAGACCATAACCTTTCTGGGATGGTGCTTTACAACCAGCGGGACTATATCAATATCACGGCAGGGTCTTCCATTGACGGGTTGCCGTTCAGGCGGCAGGGTATCGCCGCAAGGGCGACCTATGGCTTCAGGAACACGTATTTTGCCGAGTTCAACATGGGCTACAACGGCTCGGAAAACTTCCCCAAAGGGCAACGGTTCGGCTTCTTCCCATCCATATCGGGGGGGTGGGTAATCTCCAACGAACCGTTTATGCAGGATGTCGATTTCCTGGGCTCCCTGAAAATCCGGGGATCGTACGGACAGGTGGGTAACGATCAAATCGGTGGGCGCAGGTTCCTTTACCTTACCTCGATGAACGCCCGTACCGCCCAGGGTTACCTTTTTGGCGACCAACAGACCGGGTGGGCAGGAATCGACGAAATGCAGATCGGAACGGATGATGTGACGTGGGAGGTGTCGACGAAATCGAATGTGGGTTTCGATATGAACCTACTGAACATGATTACCCTGCAGGTAGATGCCTTCCATGAGCGTAGGGAGGGTATCCTCATCCAACGGCGCACCATCCCGAACGTTACCGGATTTAACCCATCGTCCATCCCTTTCGGCAATTTAGGCATAGCAACGAACAGGGGGATAGAGGGGATGCTTGAAGTGAAGAAAACCACGGACAACGGCGTGTTCTATTCTTTCATGGGTAATTTCACCTTCGCCCGGAGCAGAATCGAGGAAAATGACGAACCTGTGCAGCGTTGGGCCTATCAATCGGCGAAGGGACAACCCATCGACCAACCGTTCGGCCTGGTGGCGCTGGGTTTCTTCGAAAGCGATGAAGACGTAGCCAATAGCCCGAAGCAGATGTTTCAGGATGTGGTGCGGGCCGGCGACATCAAATATAAGGATGTGAACGGAGACGGCGTGGTCGACAATTTCGATGCCGTGGCGATCGGTTACCCGCGTACGCCCGAAATCATGTACGGATTTGGGGGTACCGTGGCGTACAAAAGTGTGGATGTCAGCGTCTTTTTCAATGGTGCCGGCCGTACGAGCCTCTATCTCAACGGCCCCAGTATCATGCCATTCCTGAAAGGGCAGGGTTCATACAACATCCTCAGGGAATTTTACGATAACCGGTGGACACCCGATCATATGGGGGATGCAAAGTATCCGGCGGCAACGGATGATATCAATCCGAATAATTACCGGTTTAGCACGATCTACCAACGCGATGCGAGTTATATCCGGTTGCGAAATGCGGAAATCGGGTATACGTTTCCCACACGGATTAGCCACCGCATCGGCATCGAACAGTTGCGGCTTTTCGTCAACGGGATGAACTTGGCCACATGGGATAAGGTAAAGGTCATCGATCCCGAATCGAACGATGGCGTTGGCAGCTACCCGATTCAACGGAGCATCAACTTTGGTATTCAGGTAAATTTTAACTAGTGGAAATCATGAAGAAGGGATATTTAAAACACATTTTTCTTGTGGTGCTGGTGTGCTTATTCGCCTCGTGCGAAAAGGGCTTTTTAGACAAGGCACCCGACGAAGACCTCACCATTGATGACGTCTTCGCCGAGCGACAATATGCCGAGCGCTTTTTGACGGCAACGTATAACTACTTGCCTACGGAAATTGATTTTGCCGAATTGCCGGGCAGGAACCCGTTCGTGGGGGCCTCCGACGACATGGAAATGTCGTGGCTGAACCGTTTCTCCCACCGGATGAATGGAGGCACCTGGGGGCCTAACGACGTGCCTTCGGAACAACATTGGTCCATACCTTACCAAGCCATCAGGCGACTTAACCTATTTACGGAGCATATCGTGAAAACGCCGATGGACGAGCAGGTGAAGCAGACCTGGATTGGGGAGGCCGAGTTCATGAAGGGGTTTTTCCATTTCCTGTTGGTGCGGCTGTATGGGCCCGTGCCTATCATAGCACGTTCCTACCAACCGTCTGACGATTTCAGTAACATCAAGCGCAATACGCTGTCCGAATGCGTCGAATACATCGTTGCGCGGTGCGATGACGCCATCCAGCTGTTGCCCATGACCGTACCTTCGGCTAGCAAAGGCCGCGTAACGGCTGCGGCGGCATTGGCCTTGAAGGCGAGGGTGCTGCTTTACGCGGCAAGCCCGTTGTTCAACGGCAACCCGGATTATGTGGATTATACCGATACGGAAGGAACCAAATTATTCCCGGCCTATGACGCACAGCTTTGGCAGCGGGCCGCCGATGCCGCGAAAGCCAGCATCGAACGTTCGGAAGCGGCCGGTTATCGGCTCTATCGCTCCGCGAACAATGATCCGGTACAGAACTATCAGCAGATATTCACGGAGCGGCATAACCAGGAAGTGCTTTTCGCCCGTAACCTGGGTGTCCATAGCTGGCAGGAGATGGGCGGCGCACCCAACAGCGAAGGCGGCTGGAGTGGGCTTTGCCCGTTGCAACGGCTCGTTGATGCTTATGAAATGGCCGACGGTTCTACGCCCATAACGGGGTATGGGCCAGACGGCACACCGATTATCAACACCGCTTCGGGGTACAAGGAAGAAGGCTACGCCAGTGCGGCGCATCCATCGGGCTATTATCCGGCGGGGGTACGGAGCATGTATGCCAATCGCGAGCCGCGTTTCTATGCCACGGTAAACTATAACGGGGCGATGTGGCGCGGACGGCAGCTGGAATTCTGGAACGCCGGTGCGGAGGGGAAATCCAAGGGCGGCTCCGAGCTGTATACCGTAAATGGGTATTTGCTCAAGAAATTTATGGATGAACAGAACGTCAACATCCGGGAGGGCCGCTTCGTGTTGAAAACGTGGGTGTATTTCAGGCTTGCGGAGCAATACCTCAACTATGCCGAGGCACTTAATGAAGCCCAGGGCCCGGTGGAGGCGGTATATGCCCACGTGAATGCCGTTCGCGACCGCGCGGGATTGCCCGGGCTGGCGCCCGGTTTGAGCCAAGAGGAGATGCGCGAGAAAATACGGCACGAACGGCGCATCGAGCTTTCGTTCGAAACCCACCGCTATTTTGATACCAGAAGGTGGCTGATTGCCGAACAGACGAATAAAATCGATCTCTACGGCATGAACATCCACGTGGGTACCGCCTTGGCAGACGACGCATATTATCAACGGATATACATGAAGTCGCGTGTTTTTGACAAAAAGCACTATTTGTGGCCGATTGACCAAAATACGATCAACGTGAGCCCCCTGATTGTCCAGAATCCGTTTTGGGAGGCGGGTTCAGGGAATTGATCCGCGACAGCAGACACGTGGAAATGATGTTGTTGATGAAAGATAAACGAAGAAAGCACATACCTAGTAACAGACGATTATATGAAAGCGCGCTTACAGCCCCTATTTTTTAGCCAGACCTCCTCTCAGGAATTAGCCGTACAATTATCGCATATTGATGCCCTGCTGGCGGATGAAGCCGAACTGCTCGAACCGTTGGAAGTCGGTTCGGATTTCTCCGGTGCCGATGCCGTGGTCTTGCCGGTCATCATCGGCGAGGCGTATAGCAAGGTGGACGAACTGCGGGCCATCGGTGTGCCCATTGTGGCCATTACGTCGGCATTCGGAACCGTCGCCATGTGGGATTGGGAAATTGTCACCTTCATGCGCTCCGAGGGGATCACGATCTTTTCGCCCTACACGTTGGAGCTCGCCCAGACATTCTGCCGCACCGTGCGTGTGCGGCGGGAAATGCAGACGAGTAAATTCCTGGTGTACCAGGACAACCCAGGCGATGGGATGCAGGCCGAAATATTCAAGCGTTTCTATTGGTGGGAAGACCAGTGCACCCAATTGATAAAAGAGCGGTTTGGCATCACGGTGGTCAAGAAGAGTTTCAAAGCGCTCGGCGAACGGGCGAGGCAGATCCCGGACGCCGATGCGGACGCCGTGGTGGAAGCCTGGAAGATGAAAGACATCGACCTGTCCGACCGTGCTTACCTCAGCGCCATCAAGATTTACCTCGCCCTGAAGGCGGATATTGAGGCGGACCCTTCCATCCGGGGCGCGGGCATCAACTGCTTGAATGAATCCTTTTATTCCGATACGACCCCGTGTCTGGCATGGAGCATGCTATACGAGGAAAAGGGGATCATATGGGGCTGTGAGGCGGATACCTTATCGTTGCTTACCATGTTCCTGATCAACAAATGTGCCGACTCGCCCGTGATCATGACCAACCTCTATCCGTTCCTTTCTGGGCCAACGGCGCTAAAGCATGAGCGCATCGACAAGTTTCCCGATGTGGCGCAGCCCGAAAACTGCATTCTGATCGGGCACTGCGGGTTCCAAGGCGTCATCCCCCGGTGCATGACGATCGAGTGGTCGGTCAAGCCCAAAGTGCTTGCCATTGTTGACGACAATGCCCATGCGATTGACGCGCGCCTACCCGAGGGGCCCGTTACGCTCGCGAAGTTGCATCCGAAGCTTGGCGCCATGCAGGCCATACCGGGAACCCTCGATGGATATGTGCAATATCCGGGCTCGGATTGCCGGAATGGCGCCGTGATACGGGTGAAAGACGGATATAAATTGATGGGTGCCCTTTATTCCCACCACTACTGCATTGTGCCGGGCTTGAAAACCGAAGAGATCGGGATGATGAACGACGTACTTGGGTTGACCACCGAACGCATTTGATATTAACTAGGAAATAGATGATGAGCAACAAGACCATTGGAATCGCAGTGATCGGGACCGGCCGGGCAGGCTTGATCCATGCCCGGAATTTCTCGAAAAACGTGAAACACGCCCGGTTGGTGGCGATGGTGGACAGCGACTATGGTAACCTCCAGCGGGCGGGCGACGAGCTCGGTTGCGGGTCGCTGTATACGGATTATGAGGTAGCCATTGACGAAAACCCCGACATCGATGCCATTGTGGTGGCCACGCCCACGGTACTACATAAGCGCATCGTGAAGTATGCCGCCGAGCGGGGCAAGCATATCCTTTGTGAGAAGCCGATGGCCATGGACCTTGCCGAATGCGCACAGATGAACGAAGTGGTGCAGCGGAACAAGGTCAAATTCCAGATCGGGTTTATGCGGCGCTATGACAAGAGCTTCCAGGCCGCGAAGGCGCGCATCGCCGCGGGCGAAATCGGCGACGTGGTGCAGGTCAAATCCCTGACCCATGGGCCGAGCGTGCCCCGGCCCTGGCAATACGACATTGCGAAGAGCAATGGCCCGTTGGCCGAAGTAAACAGCCACGACATCGATACCCTGCGCTGGTTCACGGCGAGTGAGTTCAAGGAGGTATATGCATTGGCCGGGAACTTCCGCTGCCCGGAAGCCCTCCCCCAGTACCCTGATTTTTACGATAACGTGAGCATGCTCTCGTCGTTCGACAACGGTACACAGGGGTTTATCGGGGGGGCTGTTTCGGTCAATTACGGCTACGACTCGCGGGTGGAAATCCTCGGCACGAAGGGCGTCCTTTTCATCGGTAGCCTCAACGCGAATACCGTATTGGCTTGCAACCGCGATGGGCTGACGCAATCGGTCATCAGTAGTTGGATGTACCTGTACGAAGGCGCATACCTCGCGGAAGACCGCGATTTCGTTGATTGTATCCTAGAAGACCGGACGCCTGTGGCCACGGGCATCGACGGGATGATGGCCGTTAAGGTGGTTAACGCCGGCAACCGGTCGATCCGCGAGCGGCGGCCGGTCCAATTGGAGGAGATGGCGAAGTAATGAATGACACTTTTTTTAATAGATGGATAGCAAGATGATGAAAGCTGCATTTTTATACAACAAGATGGACCTGCGGGTCGAGGAGGTACCGGTGCCGGCGATCGGCGATAACGAAATCCTCCTGAAGGTGCGGAGCGCCTCGGTATGCGGCACGGATGTTCGCATGCACACCCATGGGTATCGGGATGTGGACGAAGCGCATCCCCTGGTATTGGGACATGAGGTGAGCGGGGTCATTTACGCGGTAGGTAGCCATGTCGGCGATGCTTACCGCGAAGGCATGCGCGTGGCCGTTGCCCCGAATATGGGCTGTGGCCACTGTGACCTGTGCGTGAGCGGCAATACGCACCTGTGCAAAAATTACCGTGCATTTGGCATCAATATGCCCGGCGCGTTCGCCGAATACCTGGCCATCCCCGAATCGGCCATCCGCCAAGGGAACGTCGTGCCGATCCCCGATCACCTCTCCTTTGAAGAGGCTGCATTGGCCGAACCCCTCGCGTGCATATACAACGCGTTCCAGCGGCTGGCGATCACCTTGGGCGACGATGTGCTGGTCATCGGTGCGGGGCCCATCGGACTGATGCATGCCATGATGGCTAAAAAGGCCGGGGCCGCCAAGGTCATCATTTCGGATTTGAATCCAAGCCGCCTCGCTTTCGTAGACAGCAATTACGAAGGCTTTATCACGGTGCCACTCGACGAGTTGGATGCGCGGGTGAAGCAATTGACCGATGGCCGGGGCGTGGATGTCTGCATCACCGCAAACCCCTCGCCCCAGTCCCAGATCAAATCGCTCGAATTGACGGCGGTCAACGGACGCATCAATTTCTTCGGCGGCATACCAAAGGGAGCAGACCTGTCTGGTTTCGATAGCAACCTGATCCATTACCGGCAGCTGGTCGTATCGGGGACAACCCGGCAAAGTGTGAGCCAGTTCCGCAAGGTCATCAAGCTGATTGCTGACGGCGTATTGCCCGTTGACAAGCTGATTACCCACCGGTATGCACTGGACGACATCCAGTCGGCCATTGACCACATCAAGGCCGGACAGGGAATTAAACATGCCATCAATTTTTCATAGACCGAAAGGGAGATGTGCGATAAAACGGATATAGGAAACAGTGTTTTTGAGCGATTATGACGGATTATCTGATAGGAATAGATTTAGGTACGCAAGGGGTAAAGGTGGCGATTTACGACGTGGCGGGAAAATGCAGGGGTGCCGCGTTCAGGAAGTCCAACCTGTATCAGCGCAATGGGATGGTAACGGAAGACCCTGATGAACAGCTGTCCAATCTGGTCGATGCCCTATACGAAGTCATGTCGAGCACGGCCATCGACCCCAGGCGGATTGCGGCCATGGCCGTGTCGGGCCAGATGGCGGGCATTGTGGGGGTGGATAACGCTGGGCGGCATGCCACCTATTACGATTCGTGGTTGGATACGCGCTGCGCGCCCTATATGAAGCGCATGATGGAAGAAGCGGGCGATGAAATTGCGGGGAAAACCGGCTCCTATCCCAGTTATAACCACGGCCCGAAGATCCTATGGTGGATGGACGAACATCCGGATACGTACAGGAAGGTGGCTGTTTTTGTGCAGCCGGCAGCTTACCTGGCGATGCGGCTATGTGGCTTGACGGCCGAAAACGCATTCATCGATCGCACCTACGTTCATTTTTCGGGCTTTGCGGACAACAGGGCCGATGAATGGTGCACGGATTTGTGTATGCGGTTTAGGGTAGATAAGCGGAAATTGCCCCGGATCGTCGAGCCGGATGCCATCGTGGGATATTTGGCCCCGGCCATGGCAAGCCCTTGTGGCTTGGTTTCGGGTATACCCATCGTGGCGGGCTGCGGCGACACGGCGGCAAGCTTTCTGGCGGCCGGGGCTACGCGTCCGGGGATATGCGTCGATGTGGCGGGTACGGCATCGGTATTTGCCACCACCACCGCCGGAATGGTGAGCGATACGGAAAGCAAGACCTTGGCCTGCGGCCAATCCGTCATCAAGGGCCTATGGCACCCCTACGCTTATTTGAATGGTGGGGGGATGAACATCGAGTGGTGGCAGCGCAACGTCGTGGATACCTTTAGCGGCGAGCGGCCGTTCAGCGTGGAGGAGTTGGATAGGCTGTCTTCTGCCATCGCTCCCAGCGACCACGACCCGTTGTTCCTTCCCTATCTCGGCGGCCGGGTCTGTCCGGCGCAGCCCGACATAAGGGGCGGATGGTTTAATGTGGACTGGTCGCACAATGCCCCATCACTGTATCGGGCTATCCTCGAGAGTGTCGCCCTGGAATACCGGTATTACCTTTCCGTTCTGGAACGGATTGCGCCCGGTTTTTCGGCCGATGAGGTGCGCATAACGGGCGGCGGAGGCAAAAGCAACCTCTGGAACCAGATCAAAGCGGATGCCCTGCAACTGCCCGTTGTCCGTTCGGATACGGAGCAGGAAGGGGCCGCGATGGGCGCCGCGATGGTAGCCGGAAAAGGGGTGGGGCTGTTTGACGATTTGGACCTTACGGCCCAATCCTGGGCAACCAGTGGCGATGCTTTCCGGCCCGACCCGGGGATGAAGGGACTTTACGAGCGGCGACTAAAGCAATATGTCTCGATAACCGAATTATTAACCATAAACAAATCCATAAAACCCGTTAACTATGCGTAACTATTCAGCCGCCGAAAGGCCTACCATGTACTTCATTGGCGTAACGACGGCCAAGTCATCGATTATGAAGGTATTCCCGAAATGGGCCGAATTCCTGCAACTGAAGGAGGTGGAGATCAAGGGAATCGACTTCAACGTGCATGACGATCCGGGCAACTACCGCGAAGCCGTCGACTTTATCAAACACGATCCGAATTCGCTGGGCGCGCTGGTTACCACCCACAAGATGGATTTGTTGAAATCATGCAGGGACCAGTTCGATACCTTGGACGAATATGCCACGTTGATGCACGAGGTGAGCTCGATCTCCAAGCATGGCAACAAATTGGTGGGGCACGCAAAGGACCCCATTACGAGCGGGCTGTCGCTGGAGGCGTTCCTCCCGGCGGACCACTGGGAGCGGACGGGGGCCGAGGCGCTGATCCTGGGTGCCGGGGGATCCGGCATCGCATTGTCGTGGCACCTGGCCAGAAAGGAAGCCGGCCGCCATCGCCCCTCGCGGCTGATCGTAACCAACAGGAGCGAGGGGCGGATAAACGAAATGAAAGCGATCCATAAAAAGATGGGGATGGATATCCCGGTAACCTACCACGTTACGGGGGCTGACCCTGCCGCGAACGACGAAATCCTCGGGGCGTTGAAGCCCGGATCGTTGGTCGTCAACGCCACGGGGTTGGGCAAAGACGGCCCGGGGTCCCCATTGACAGACCGGGCTTCCTTTCCGCAGCAGGGCTTGGTGTGGGATTTCAACTACCGGGGTGACCTGGTTTTCCTCGGCCAGGCCCGCAGGCAACGCGCCGAAAGGGGCCTCCAAATCGAAGACGGATGGATTTATTTCCTCCACGGCTGGACGCGGGTGATCGCCGAAGTGTTCCACATCGACATCCCCACATCGGGACCTGTTTTTGACCAGCTTTCACGGATCGCATCCACTACCAGGTAAATCTATATCACTCACCATAGAAAAAAGGAAATGACAACGACAGAAAACAAATTTATGCGCCCATTCGGCGTTTACATCGATCCCGATACCGGTATCATGAAAGATCCGGCGAGAACACTCACCCGCAAGGCCTCCGATATGGCCGGCTACTATGCAGATGAAGGCGCGTTGCGGCGGTTGATCGACCAACAGAACGACCCGATGCACTACGAGGTGTTTGAAGTGCCGGTACCCGAGGAATATGGCCAGTTGATGTTCTGCATCAGCAAGCTGCAGCCGGGGGTGGTTGGCGACGAGTTTTTCATGACCAAGGGACACTACCACACGATACCGCAGACGGCGGAAATATACTATTGCCTCGGAGGTGAGGGGTATATGATGATGAACACGCCGGACGGCCAGTGCCGTACCGAACGGATGGAGCG
>NZ_JBMQOC010000093.1:0-22891 GCF_053550995.1 Parapedobacter sp. | reverse complement strand
ATCAAGGCACAGCGTATCCGCACCCTAGAGGAAAAGAAAGTTTCCAAGGTAGGTGACGGGGTCATCGACGAATACGTCGGCATCGTAAATTATTGCGTCATCGGCATCCTTCAATTGCAACTCGGCACCAGCACCAATGAACAAATGCCTGCCGAAGCCGTGCAACAGCAATACGAACAAGCGGTTCGCGAAACCAAGGAACTGATGTTCGCAAAAAACCATGATTACGGCGAAGCGTGGCGCGAGATGCGGCTTACATCGCTTACCGACCTCATCCTCACAAAAATCTACCGCGTAAAGCAGATCGAAGACAACGATGGGCAAACCGTCGCATCCGAAGGTGTAAAGGCCAACTACCAGGATATGCTCAACTATGCCGTCTTTGCCCTGATCAAACTTGGCGTCGCAGACAGTAAATCCTAGACGATCATGTACACCACAACTACCCCATCCACACGTACCAACTACCTGCTCTTATTCGCTCGGCTATCCACTGGGCTGCTTTTCATTTTTTCAGGGCTGATCAAAGCCAACGACCCAACCGGGTTCGGTTATAAACTCGAAGAGTATTTCGTGGTATTCGGCACCCATTTCCTGAATGACTACGCCGTTACGATCGCTATTGCCATATGTGGGCTCGAGATCCTGCTCGGCGCATTGCTCTTGCTCGGCTTCTGGAAGCGGGCGGTGGCCTGGGGCCTCTTGTTATTGATTCTTTTTTTCACCTTCCTCACCTTCTATTCCGCTTTTTTCGAAGTAGTCACCTCCTGCGGCTGCTTCGGCGACGCCATCCCACTCACGCCCTGGCAATCGTTCGGCAAAGACCTGGTGCTACTGGCACTTATCCTGATTATCTTTTTCAACCGGGAGGCTATCCGTCCGCTTATTTCCAGCAAAAGTACGCAAGTGCTGCTCACCATTGTATTGGTCACCGCATCGGTTGGTATAGGTATATACACGGTCAATTACCTCCCATTCATCGACTTCTTGCCCTACAAAAAAGGCAATAACCTCCCTGCCCTCATGACGCTTCCCGAGGGAGAAGTCGGTGATCAGTACGACATCATCTATACCCTCCGTCATAAAACATCGGGTGAAGAAAAGCAGGTATCGGATAAAGTTTACCTAGCCGATGAACTCTGGAAAGATGAAAACTGGGAAATTATCGGTGACCCCGAGAGTAAGCTGGTCGAGAAGGGTTACCAAATACCTATCCCCGATCTGCTCATCAGCGATGCGAATGGCGAAGACGTCACCCCACAGCTCATCGAAAACCCTTATTATAATATCGTGGTGGTCGCATGGAACCTCGACCAGACCCATCTCGATGCCCTTCAACGCATCAATGAACTGGTTACGGAAGTCACCGAGGCCTATAACATCCGAGCCGTACTGCTCACTGCCAGCGGTACGCAGCAAGCCGAACAGGTCAGTCGCGAGTTAGGTTTACTCACCGAGATATTCTATGCCGACGCGGTGCCGCTCAAAAGTATGGTACGGGCCAACCCGGGTGTGCTGCTGCTCCGTAACGGGACGGTCATCGACAAATGGCATTACAACACCTTGCCCAGTTTCAACACATTAGACAATCGATATTTCAAAAAAGCCTATCAAGATGATTGATTCCAAACCCGTTTTCCTTATCGGTTTCATGGGAAGTGGCAAAACGACCTGGGGCCGTAAGCTCGCCCTCAAAACCGAGCGAACGTTTATCGATCTCGATGATGAGATCGTCAAAGAAGCGGGCATGCCTATACCTGAATACTTCTCGCAACGCGGCGAACATGCGTTCCGGACCCTGGAAAGCCGTGTACTCAAAAGCCTACCACTCGAAGAACCGGCGGTCGTAGCCACCGGCGGCGGCACGCCATGCTATTTCGACAACCTGGCCTGGATGAACAAGGCGGGCAAAACCATCTACCTCTGCATGCCACCGAAGGCATTATGGAGCAGGCTTATGCAAACCGATATTGCCGCACGCCCGGCGCTAGGTGGGCTCACTGGCAAGGCGTTGCTCGACGATATCACCGCCAAACTGGCTAGCCGCACGCCTTATTACCAACAGGCTACCCACATTGTCGATCAGCTTTCCATGCGATTGGACGACCTCATTAGCCTTTCGAAATGATTTTTCGAGGGTAAATCGTTACCTTTAACCGGTTATTCCATTTTTCAATGCTTACGTTATGATTCGTCGCCCGCTCCCGTTTCTGGCCCTCGCACTGCTTGTTCTCGCTTCCGCCTGTATACCCGGCAGTGTAGGCAATGGCGAATACCGAAACACGGCACATCACATCAAGCTGGGTGCCGTGGACGACCTATACCGTTTTCTGACGTATACCGAGAATCGCTACCCATTGGTCAGTGCGCACCGTGGAGGGCCGACCACGGGATTCCCCGAGAATGCGATTGAAACGTTCGAAAACAATTACCGCTACCAACCGCTCATCATCGAGTGCGATATACGGATGACCCGTGACTCGGTACTCGTATTGTTGCACGACGAAACCCTTGGCCGTACCACCACCGGCTCAGGTAAGGTGGCCGACTGGAACTTTCCGGACCTTAAGGAGCTCTACCTGAAAGATCCCGATGGGGAAACCACCGGCTATCGGATACCCACACTCGATGAGGCCCTCCGATGGGGTGTGGGCAAGGTCATCTTTACCCTCGATGTGAAACGGGGGGTACCCTATGGCATGGTGATCGATGCCATACAACGTAACCAAGCCCAAGCCTATAGTGTGATCATCACCTACAACGCAGGCCAGGCCGCGGCCGTACACCAATTGGCCCCCGATTTAATGATTTCAGCATCCATCCATTCCCGTGAGGACCTACTCAGGCTCAACGACCGCAGTATCCCCGACAACCGGCTCGTGGCATTCGTGGGAACCACCCCTGTAGACGCCTCGGTATATAACCTATTGCACGACCACGGTATCCTCTGTATATTGGGTACGATCGGCAACATTGACAGGCAAGCCGCCACGCGCGGCGATACCGTATATAGGCGCTTGGTGGAAAGTGGGGCTGACATCCTCGCAACAGACAGGCCACGTGAAGCCGGCAATGCACTGCATACTTACCGGAATGTCCATCAACTGACCTCCAACTTCATCCAATAACGCTACCATGTCCATCGTTGTAACCGACCTCCGCAAAGACTATGGCAATCAACCCGCACTGAAAGGCATTTCGTTCGAAGTGAAACCGGGCCGCGTGCTGGGGTTTCTCGGTCCCAACGGCGCGGGTAAAAGCACCACCATGAAGATCCTAGCCGGCAGTCTCCCCCCTACTTCGGGGCATGCTACGGTAGCTGGCATCGACATCCAACAGGATAGCCTGACCGCCCGCCGCCATACCGGTTACCTGCCCGAAGACAATCCCCTGTATGTGGATATGTATGTACGCGAAGCACTTGCGTTCATGGCCGGTTTGCACCACATCGCCAACCGCGACGCACGCATTGCGGAGGTCATCGGCCTCACCGGGCTCGCTGCTGAGCAGCACAAAAAAATACACCAATTGTCGAAAGGTTATCGGCAGCGTGTTGGGCTAGCCCAAGCTATGTTACACGATCCTGATATCCTCATCCTGGACGAGCCCACCGCCGGACTCGACCCCAACCAATTGCAGGATATCCGTACGCTGATCAGCAACCTCGGGCGCAAAAAAACGGTGCTACTGTCTACCCACATCATGCAGGAAGTGGAAGCCGTTTGTGACGACGTCGTCATTATCCACCAAGGGCAAATCGTCGCCGACTTCCCATTGGCCGAGCTGACCAGTAGGTACGCCAGCCCGAGCCTGGAAGCGCTGTTTATCCAGCTGACCACCAATTAGTTTAACCCACCTACATCCCTCGATAAACAATATGGCACGTTTTGTGTTATTCCTATAACAAGCAAAAACAATGTATCACAATTAGTTACATTTAAACGAAAAACCATGAAACGTGTATTTTTATTTTCAGCATTATTTTTAGCCGGCGTATTCGCGGTGAATGCACAGGATGTTAACAAGCCACAGACTTCGGCCAATGTGGGCATGACCCCCATCCAGAAAGGCAACTGGATTGTAGGTGGAAGCCTGGGGAGCCTCGGGTACAGTTTTGAAGGGGAAAGCTTCAGCTTAAGCGTCAACCCCCGCGCCGGGTACTTCATTTCAGACGGCGTGGCCTTAGGTTTAGGGTTGACGGGCTCCGTATATACCGCACCGGATGATGACGCCGTTTGGGGCTATGGTGTAGCACCCTTCGTACGCTATTACTTCCCCGAAGGTTCCAGCGCATCCGGTCGCTTCTTCGCACAGGGCGATGTCGGCATTGCGGGGAGCTCATTGGGTTCGGGCGCTACCCTGGCTTTGGGTGCCAACGTCGGTTATGCGCATTTCATTACCCAAAGTGTGGCCCTGGAGGCTACGTTGGGCTACAACTACAGCAAAGCGACGGTTTCGGGTGCCGAAAAGGCGAGCGGTCTTAACGTAGGCCTCGGCTTCCAGATTTATCTCCCCGGCCAGCGGTAAACCCATCACATTGACTCACATCACGAAAAAGCGTCGGATAATGTCCGATGCTTTTTTTATACCTTTGTCCCATGCAAGTATACATGGATAATGCCGCTACCACGCCGATGAACCCGGAGGTCATCGCAGCCATGGTGGCTACAATGGAACAAGATTACGGTAACCCGTCATCCATCCACGCACACGGAAGACGGGTGAAAACCATCGTTGAGAAAGCCCGGAAAACAGTGGCCGGACTCCTCAATGTATCGCCGGCGGAGATATTCTTCACTTCCGGCGGCACCGAGGCAGACAATACGGCCATCGCGCGAGGCATCATCGACCACGGCATCAGTCACGCCATCACCTCCCCCTTAGAGCACCATGCCGTGTTGCATACCCTTGAAGAGCTGGAGAAAACCGGCACCATCAAGCTTAGCCTGCTGGCCGTAGACCATAAGGGGAATGTAGACCTCGGTCAGCTGGAACAGCTGCTCAAAGACCATCCGCGCTCATTCGTATCGTTGATGCATGCCAACAACGAAATCGGCACCATTACGGACATCGAGTACGTTTCGGCCCTATGCAAGCAATACCAAGCCTTGTTCCATTCCGATACCGTGCAGACCATGGGCCATTACATACATGACCTGAACAAATTACAGATTGATTTCGTAACGGGTGCAGCCCACAAGTTCCACGGTCCGAAGGGGGTGGGCTTCCTATATGTAAACCACCACACAAAGATAAAGCCATTTATCTATGGCGGGGCACAGGAGCGCAACATGCGCGGCGGCACGGAAAACGTGTATGGCATCGTTGGGCTGGCCAAGGCACTCGAAATATGCTATGCGCAGATGGATGAGCACCAGCAATACATCCAAGGCCTCAAAGATTACATGATTGCCCAGCTTAAAACGCACATCCATGACGTACGGTTCAATGGCGAAACCACCCCCGAAAACAGTTTATATACGGTGCTTAACGTATCGTTTCCCTGCACCGACCTAGCCGATATGCTGCTGTTCAACTTGGATATTTCGGGTATATCCGCATCGGGGGGCAGTGCTTGCAGCTCCGGATCGGATATCGGATCGCATGTGCTCCGTGCTATCCAAGCCGACACCGAACGGCCCTGCGTACGTTTCTCCTTCTCCAAAAACAACACGCGGGAAGAGATCGACTTTGTGGTCGGCAAGCTACGCGAGCTCTGCTTGGAAAAGGCTTAGTCGTCCGCGGCCACGGGTCACCCGTCAACATCATCGCCATCGTCACCGGTAGCTAAATGGTAAGCTCCCTGTAATTCCGATAGTGCGTGCCTATCACGCTGGTTGCGGGCAGCCTGCATACCATTTTCATACGTCGTCAGGGCCTCCATTTTCCGGCCCAGGGCTTCATACAACTTACCAAGGTGGTAATAAGTGCCCACGTAGCCGGGATGGTCGTTCACCAAAGCTTCATAGTGCCGCAGCGCTTCTTCCGTATGTCCAAGCTTAAGGTATTCCGTGGCCAGGGCATAGGTCAGGAAAGCGTCGCCAGGGCTTTCCGCCAGAAAATCGATCAGCTGTTGTAACCGGTTGCTCATGCTGCAAACATAGCGATTTTACTCAGTTTTTATTCTTACCTTTAACCCGTTTACGAAACTTTCAAAGCAAGACCCATGGATCGCAGATCGTTTATCGCATTAGGAGCGGCTTCCGGCGCCCTGTTGGCCAGCCCAACTGTAAAAGCAACAGAACCCATCGCACAAAAGCAAAAGCGTTACCAAAAAGGCGTAAGCCCTTGGCCTATTTGCCTGGATACGGCCACGGTAAGACCCGCTTCCCTACGCGAAAAGGTAAAGATTGCGGCCAAGGCGGGTTTTGACGCTATCGAGCCGTGGGACGGTGAGCTGGCGGAGTTCGAAGCCGATGGCGGCAACCTGAAGGATCTGGGTAAGGAAATCAAAGACCTCGGGCTTTTTGTACCCAGTGTCATCGGCCTGTGGAATGCCCTGCCGCCAACGCCTGAGCTTTTTGAGAAATCGCTCACGGATACCCGTCGGCGCATGCGCATGGCGGCCGACATCGGATCCCAGCATATACAGACCATCCCGAACACCGTTGGCGACAACTACGACCAACGGTGGGTGGCCCAACGCTACCGCGACCTCATCGAGCTGGCGAAAAACGACTATGGGCTGCACGCGGCATTGGTCTTCGTCAAATATTTCCCCTTGAAAACGTTAGGTCAGGCGATGGGTGTGGCGTTGGACGCCAACCATCCCGACGCCATGGTGATCCCCGATACCTACCATATGCATATTTCAGAAGGGGGCTTCGAAGGATTGCCGCTCATCAGCGGGAAAAGTATCGCCATCTTCCAGTTTTCCGATGCTCCGGCCACTCCGGATTTAGCACAGTTGGACGACAGCCACCGGGTATATCCCGGAGACGGCATCCTGCCGTTGACCAAGGTGCTTCGCGACCTCAAGGCCATTGGCTTCGAAAAATGCGTTTCATTGGAATTGTACAACCCCGAATATTGGAAACAAGACTTACAGCAAGTTGCCGAAACGGGGTTGCACAAAACCCTCGCGGTAATCCACGAGGCAGGGGTATAACGCCGGCCTAGGGTTTAATTGTCACCGTCAAACGCGGAGCAATCCATGTCACTCCAGTCATCCATGGCTTGCTCCGCAGCTTCTCTAAGCTCCGGATATAGGTTGCAATTCCGGGCAGCCTTCAGATAATCCTCACCGGCTTTTTTATATTTCTGGCAATTGGCTGCGCTCATGTCTGCTGAAAACGCCTGCGCCGCCTTGGAAAAATCCTCACTCTTCTTTACGAGGTCATCGCACCCACCCAAACCAACCGGATTCGCCTTTTTACAGCCGCCCAAGGACGTGATAACCAAGGCAACCGATACCAAACCAAGTGTGAATGACCTACGCGGTAGGTTTTTGCTAAAGTAATTCATGATAAAATTATTTTTAAATAGTTAATATTCAATACGCTGTAAAAGTATACACCGCCTACCACGTACACAATACCCAAAATGGGGTATTTTGTGGCCTTCCAATTTTCACGGGAAATGTTTCGTTAATCCAGCGGTTCTTGTTATTTTGCGACCCGAACTTTTTCTCACTTAAAAAAATCCCCGATTTTTTATGTTTTTATTCAAGAAGACAACTTCTTTTTCCTTATTATTTTTTCCAGTGCTCTTCCTTCTATTATCACCCTTCCCCGTTTGGGCTGCCGGCATCGACCAGCAGATCGACGCCTGGTTTGCGCCTATCGCGGACTGGTGGGAACGGATTGTATTTTTCACCATTCCCTTCACCGAACAGATTTCAGTTCCCGTCGTATTGATTCTATTGGTATCGGGAGGGCTTTTCTTCACGATCTACTTCAAGTTCGTCAATATCCGTAAACTGCCGGTCGCGATTCGCGCGATACGGGGTAAACACGATGAGATAGAACAGCAGCCATCGGCCGACGGAAAGCCGGTCGCCGGCGAGCTTACGCATTTCCAGGCATTGACGGCTGCGCTTTCCGGTACGGTTGGACTGGGCAACATCGCGGGCGTTTCGGTGGCCATCGCTATCGGCGGGGCCGGCGCCACGTTCTGGATGATCGTTTCCGGCCTCCTCGGCATGAGCACGAAATTCGTGGAGTGCACATTGGGTGTGAAGTACCGCGATGTAGGCGAAGACGGCCAGACTTACGGCGGCCCCATGTATTACCTTTCCAAAGGACTAAAGGAATTGAAGGCTGGCCGATTGGGCAAAATATTGGCGGCTATATTTGCCGTGATGTGTGTGGGCGCTTCCTTGGGTGGTGGCAACGCTTTCCAGTCTAACCAAGCCGTTGCGCAGTTAACCAACACCATGGGCATTGAAGGCAGCTTTATCAAAACCCTCTTCGGAATCGGGCTGGCCGTATTGGTGGGCATCGTGATTATAGGTGGCATCAAGCGTATCGGGCAGATCACCGAAAAATTGGTCCCCTTCATGGGTATCGTTTACCTACTGGGCGCATTGGCAGTGGTTGGGATACACTACGAATACATCGGCGACGCCTTCCGCTTGATCGCCAGCCAGGCATTTTCGCCGGCTGCCGGCCTCGGTGGGTTTGTGGGCGTGTTGATTACCGGCTTTCGCCGGGCAAGCTTTTCAAACGAAGCCGGCATAGGCTCCGCTGCTATTGCCCACTCGGCCGTGCGTACCCAGTATCCGGCAAGCGAAGGACTGGTTGCGCTGCTGGAGCCTTTTGTGGATACAGTGGTGATCTGTACGCTAACCGCACTGACCATTATCTTCTTCAACAGCGAGGATATGTTCGTGTATGGGGTGACGGACGCGTTGGGCAACGTGTTACTTGGCGACGGCGAACGCGCCGTTGGCGGCGTTGAACTGACCAGCTTGGCATTCGAAAGTGTGATCCCCCATTTTTCCATCGTACTTACGGTGGCCGTATTCCTATTTGCTTTTTCGACGATGCTTTCATGGTCGTATTACGGCATCCAATCGTGGAAATACCTGTTCGGCCGCTCCAAATGGGCCGACCTGTCATACAAAGTGCTGTTCCTGGTATTTGTAGTCATCGGCGCTGCAGCCACCCTCGACTCGGTCGTCAAGTTTTCGGATGCGATGATCCTTGCCATGACCTTTCCCAATATCATCGGGTTGTTCCTGCTGGCACCGAAAGTAAAAGGCGAACTAAGGCGCTATCTTGGGGCCATCGGCGCGCATAAACCCAAAAACATAACGAACAAGGGTGACAATATTACAGGTGAATAGCCCCCTTGAAACACGACTGACACATTAACAGCACACGGAAGGTAATCATCCATTGAAGTTAGATAGCCGGGGTTATGCGACCCCGTTTATCTGGCCATGTTTGTACTTTTCCGGAGCTGGACTAACAATATGGCAAAAAGTGGCACGGCTGCATGAAGGTTGTTACATATAGGGTAAATAACTGAAATTTTAATCGAAATAAAAGAAAGAGGAAAAATGAACGTACTTGTAATTGGCGGCGGCAACATGGGAATGACGTATGCGGAAGCGATCGCTAAGTCCAATTTTTTAACATCCGGAAGTTTGATGATATTCGACAAAAGCCAAGAAAAACAGGCCGAATTACGGGCGAATGGCCTTTTCGATGTACATGAGTGCCTAGACACCTGCTTACCGGAAGCCGACGTGGTGTTGATTGCGGTCAAACCCGTGCACGCAGCGGCGCTGATGGATGAAATGAAACCGATGGTTTCTTCCGAGCAGCTATTTGTATCTATCATGGCCGGCGTAACGATCGACACCATCCAGCAGGGCGTCGGCACCAACAAAGTGGTTCGTGCCATGCCAAACTTACCCGCATTGGTTGGGTTGGGGATGACCTCGTTCACCGCATCAGCCCACGTCTCCCGCCTTGAGCTGGCAGCCATTGAACAACTGCTCGATACCACCGGGCGATCCATCGGCTTGACGTCCGAATCGGAAATCGACGCCTCCACGGGCATCTCCGGAAGTGGCCCGGCCTACATATTCTATTTCATGCAGGCGATGATGGATGCTGCATGGAAGATGGGCTTTAGCAAAGCGGATGCGCGCCTGTTGGTGGGGCAGACATTTGCCGGCGCGGTCGAGCTGTTCAATTCCTCGACGTTAAGCCCCGAAGACTGGATGGCCAAAGTGGCATCCAAGGGTGGCACCACCCGCGCGGCCCTCGACTCGATGGATGACAACAACGTCAACGCCCTCATCCAGGAAGCAGCCTATGCCGCATTCCACCGAGCGGAAGAACTGGGCAAACAAACCGAAGGGAAGGAGGCTACCCATGGATAACGGAACGCAAGCGGACAAACCTATACTGCGGGTGGTCATCAAGGTTGGCACCCATGTCATCACCAACAAGGATAATCGCATCACCGGGAAAATCCTCGCGAAGCTCGTCGACCAGATTGCCCACCTCTACGAACACGGCGTCCATGCCATATTGGTGTCGTCGGGCTCGGTCATTGCGGGTAAGGAAGTAATGGGCCATCGATTGAAGGCAACGGATAAAATAACCCGGCGACAGGTATTCTCGGCCATTGGCCAACCACGCATGATGCGGCACTATTACAACCTGTTCCACCATCACGGCATGCGCTGTGCCCAGGTGTTGGCTACGAAGCGCGACTTCGACCTAGGCAAACACCGCGACAACATGGTCAACTGCTATGAAGGTCTGCTGGCCGAGGGCGTCATCCCGATTGCCAACGAAGACGACGCCGTGTCGCTGTCGATGTCGACCTTTACCGACAACGACGAACTGGCGAGCTTGGTGGCCGAATTGATCAATGCCGATATGTTGATCCTGCTCACCGACACGGATGGGCTATTCAACGGCCACCCGGACGATGCAAGCAGCGAATTGATCCCCCACCTCCATGTAGACGAGCCCGTGGAACAATACATCCAGCAAACGGATAAAGGAGAAGCCAGCGGCCGCGGAGGCATGGCATCCAAACTGCGGGTAGCCAAACACACCGCGCGGCAAAATATCCCTACTTTTATTGCAAACGGAAAAAAGGACGATATCATTATCGACATCGTCTTCGGTAAAACAGCGGGAACGAAAGTTACACGCTAAACAAAAGACAATGGAATTACTGACAACGACACAAAAGAACAGCGTACTATCATCGATGGCCACCATCATCAATGATCGTCGCGATACCCTATTGAAAGCCAACCAGCAAGACCTCGACGCTTTTACGCGCGATGACCGGGCATTATACGACCGTCTCGTGGTGGATAGCGCCAAGGTCGATGGCATGATCGCCGCCATCCGGACGGTTGAAAGCCAACCCGACCCCATCGACAAGGTATTGTCGTCGGGCATACTCGACAACGGATTACGCATCGAAAACCGCACCGCACCCTTCGGCACCATCCTGATTATTTACGAATCGCGCCCCGACGTGACCATCGAAGCGGCGGTACTGGCATTCAAGGCGAATAACAAGATCCTATTGAAAGGCGGTAAAGAGGCGGTACACACCAATCGCGTGTTGGTAGACTGCTGGCACCGGGCGCTTAAGGAAAATGGACTCGCGCCCGACTGGATACAGCTGATCACGCTGGATCGTGAGGCGACACGCGAATTTCTGAAAAACCCCACCCAGCCGATCGACCTCATCGTTCCCCGGGGTGGTGAAAAACTGATCGGCTTTGTGAAAGAGCACGCCCAATGTGCCGTGTTGGTGAGCGGTCGGGGCAACAACTTCGCCTACATCGCTCCCGACGCGGATTGGGATAAGGTGCTGCCTGTGGTCGTCAATGCTAAAACCGACAAGATCAGTGCCTGCAACGCATTGGACAAGGTGTTGGTAGATGCGGCAACTCCCGGGTTACCTGAAAAGCTGAAACAACTGGGTGAGGCATTGCGTGCCAAGGCAACACAACTGTTTGCCGATGAAACGCTTCTACCGTTATTGGACGGTGCGGAACCCATCGTAGACGAATCGATGTGGTACGAAGAATTCCTGGCACCCAAAATATGTTTCGGGTCCGTTGATGGACTGGAACCGGCGATAGACAAAATCAACCGATACAGCGGGGGGCATTCCACCGTCATCCTGACCACCAACCTGAAAAAAGCAGCTATTTTCATGGAACAGGTGGACAGTGCCGCGGTATACCACAATGCATCCACGCGGTTTACCGACGGTGGGGCCATGGGCGTGGGTGCCGAATTGGCCATCAGTACCGACAAATTGCATCATCGCGGGCCACTTGGACTAGCACAACTGGTGACCAATAAATATTACGTATACGGCGACGGGCAAGTTAGATAGCAGATTGGTAATCTTTTTTGTGGATGGCCATCGATGCGGGTTTCAGCTCGGTGCAGACCATGCGGAAATGGTCGTCCTTCCCATTTTTGGGCGTATATTCCATTTCCATAAATAAAGCTTTGGCGCCGAAGTCCGGCAGGCCCTTGGGGGCGTTGTCTCCCTGAAACATGTCGCCAAACAAACCCACCGGGGCTTCATCGGTGACCCAGACTTTCGAAACCCCATCGCTGGTCTCCATCTGGAACCCTTTGCAAGGGTACCCGAGAATGGTCTTGCTTTCAATAGGCGTTACCACAACTTCTTCGCCCTCTTCGTCTTCCACCGCTATCTTGAAGTACTTATCCATCACGCCCTGGCCGCCGTTGAGGCGCATAGCGGTCTTTCGCTCACCGTCATCCATGAACATCACCATGGCCTCGTTTTCCATATCCATTACGGCAATATGGTTGCCGGCGCCTTCGATAAGGGCTTTGGTACCGAAATACGTCGCTTCCGGTTCCAACCAATACTGCATCGCGGTCTCCTCTTCCGTATTATCATTGATAATTTTCATCGTCATGCGGTAAGAGAAGGTATACGTGTCGGGCACATCTTCCATACTGCCACCGCCAAACATCGCGGCCAGCGCTGCCTCGCCCCTACCTGCCGCCACCTCATTTTCTTCCGCACCATCAGCCGCTTCAGACCTGTTCTTTTCCTCCGTTTCCCCTTTTTTCCCCTTTCTTTCGCCCGGCTCAAGTATTTTATCCAATGCTTGGTCGGTCTTCTTCTCTGTTTCACGTTCCGCCCGCCGTTCCACGGTACGTTCCGCAGCCTTTTCCACTTTCTTGCCCAATTTTTTTAAAAACTGCCCATTTACGGTGCCTACCCCACCCACGGCCATGGCTACGATCAATACAATTGCTCTATAATTCATAACATATCATTTACATAGTCGTTTCAGTGAATAAAGGTCACCATAAATAGGCCCCCACGCAATACACCAAATTAGGTATTTATAAGCGTCGTTTGCTGTTATCATAAATACCCCGCACATTGGTTAAAAAGAACCAACGTTTTGACGACCATACGCACCGGCCTACGCCGACCGACGGATAAAGATACTCAACGAGAAAGTTGGTAAGGATATGCAAAAGGTATCGCATAAATTTAAGGGGTTGGAACAGTCTTTTATTGCTCAACTTTGATAGTAGCGTCATTACATACATTTAGGAGTAATCAGAAGTAGCCGTATATTATAATTTGTATCTTTGTTAAATGTAGATGAATATTTAAGTATGCTTGTAAACCAATCCGTTATAACAGATATAAAAGCCATTATAGCCCAGTCGAAAGACAAGGCTATACGTGCCGTTGACCACCAGCGAACACTGATGTATTGGCATATTGGCAAACGTATTTTTGAAGAAGAGCAAGATGGAAAAGAACGTGCAGATTACGGAACGTTTCTTATCAAATATCTTTCAGAGCAACTGCAACCCGAGTTTGGAAGCGGTTTTTCTATAAGACAAATAAACCTTTACAGGCAGTTTTACCGCACATTTGAGAATGTGCATACACTGTATGCACAATTGAGTTGGAGTCAATACAAACTACTTTTAAGTGTTGATAGTCAGGATAAAAGAGAATTTTATATTGCTGAAACCATTGGAGTTTCTCGGATTGAAAAGAGAAGCATAAAGAGAAGCATCATACTACGAAAAAGACTTGGAAAGTGCCATTATCACACACTTACAGGAGTTCTTGTTGGAATTGGGTAATGGATTTTCCTTTGTCGCAAGACAGAAAAGAATACATATTGAGGGGGATGAATTTTTTGTGGACTTGGTATTTTACAATCGTATCTTACAATGCTTTGTCATTACTGAAATCAAAACCACTAAACTAACACATCAGGATATTGGGCAGTTACAAATGTATGTGAACTATTATGACCGAATAGAAAAACTGCCACACGAAAACCCGACCATTGGGATTTTGCTTTGTGCCAACAAAAATGATGCGGTAGTAAAATTCACATTGCCCGAAAATCAAAAACAGATTATCGCAAGCCAATACGAATTATATCTACCAACTGAACAGCAATTATTGGAAGAAGTAAATAAGGAGTTGGAGAGTTTTGAGGGGAAAGAAGAAGAAAACAATATTTAGATACGGTTTGGAGCAGCGATGCCTCGGCAACCGATAATGCCCTGGCCGTAGCGTATGCTGACGTGGGGGGCAACTTGGCTTACCCGAAAGGTATAAAAGTCTGGACGGCACAATACAACGGATGGACGACCTTCGACCTACCGTCGCTCTACGCAATCATTGGATGGATGGAGTGAACGGTTATGTTATCGCTTAGGTTGACAACTGCTTGATACGCAGTCCTGCCAACCCCGAAAACCCACTTACCAGGGCGGCCACCAAGGCGGAGGTGGCTATCATCAGCACGACCCCTGCCGGACCGGCCGCGAACGGTGCCCCGCTGGTGAAAATCCCCGCCACCTGCGCCGCGATGCTTGACCCCGTGCTAACGTGCAGATAAATGGAATATCCTGCCCATACTGCAGCGCCACCGCCCGCCGATATCCAGAAAGCACCCGAGGCTTGCCGAGCCAGCCACCAACACCCCACGAAACACACCGGGGCAATGGCCCACCATGGACCAAAAAACGAAAGCACCGCACCCACAATGATGATAAAAAGGAAAAGCATATCGATTTATTCTTTAGGTTTCAACCGTACATCCCGCTGCAGCTTCGGCGACTGCTCATCCACCGTTTTCATGAACAACAATGTATCCAACTCCCCATTGGCCCATCGATCGATCATGTTATCGTAATACACACTGCCGGGATTGCCCGACTGGCCCCCCGGATACAGCCCATACGCCACCGGCCATTCGCCGTCGAGTTGCACCACCATCCGCCACGAGGGACCATGGGTGCCTGACGTGGCGTTGACGATACCGTTGCCGCCGCCTGTGACAATCCCCGTGCGGCCGAACGATCTGAAATTAGGCACCAAATGCATGATGCGCGTGTTATTGACACGGCTCCACGCCCAAGCATCCGCAGACACCTCGCCGAACTGCTCGTGTAAACCACTTACGGTTTGCTGAAAGCTCTCGCAAATGATCGCATCCATGGTTTCCACCGTATCGACGGTCAGCACGTTGTCGAACCATTTTGCATCGGGCTCGTTATTGATGAGTGTATAGGTTCGGTCGAGATTGGGGTAGAGCAGCTGTTCATCGCGCGGAAACTCGTCGCCCCATATGGCAGCGAGCAACTTATCGAGCCACCGTTCGAAAATGGTGGCTCCCACGGCATCGGCATCGTTGCGGTAGTCCCACCGCTCGAGGATGTCGTACTCGGCCGACCGCCGGATCGAATCGTCCGTAGCCAGTGCGCGCAGCAGCCGCGGCAAAATACGCCGTGCATCCACGTTGAAATTATCGTTCTGCAGGTTGCGCAGGCTGTCAGGTGTGGCGGCGGTCATCGCTTCCAGACGTTCATTGATACGTAGCGCACGGCTGGGATGGGCAAACTGCCAATCGAGGTAATAGGGATAGGTCGTATCGGCAGGGAACTGGTTTGCCGAACTCACAAACCCACGGGCCGGATTTTTTACGGAAGGATTCTGCCCCCGTGGTATCCACCCTTGCCAGTCGTGCGCCGCCAGCGTTCCATCCAGCAGGTACTTCCCCTGCCCTTTCCATTTGAGCGGCAGCTTGCCGTTGGAAGTAATCGCAATGTCACCTTCATTGCTCGCAAAGACGAAATTCTGCGCCGGTGCGGTGAAATATGCCAACGCCGTCCGGTAATCGTCGTAATTTTTGGCGCGGTTCAGGTAATGGAACGTCAGCACGTCGGCCCCGTCGATCTCGTTGGTTACCCAGCGCATGGCGTAACCCGCCGGGACCCTGTGGGTGTACGCGCCCTCCGAGGGCTTGTGGTACACCACCGGCCCATGGTGGGTATAATAAAGGGTGTCTTGAAGCTTCGCACCCCCCTTCACGCGGAAAGTCTCCACATGCATCGTGGTGGGCTTCCATTTTCCATCGTGCCAATACTCGCCTAGCGTGCTATCCCGGAAACGGATACGGTAGAAATCCATCACGTCCGAACCGACGTTGGTAACGCCCCACGCCACATTTTTATTGAAACCGATGATGATGGCAGGTGTACCGGGCAGGGCTACGCCATACACGTTTACGTTGGGCGACGACAGTTGCATCTGGTACCAGATGGAAGGCAATGTGAGTTGGAGGTGGGGATCATTGGCCAATATGGGTAGGCCCGTGGCGGAACGACTACCCCCCACTGCCCAATTGTTGCTGCCGATTTCGGGTCTCGGCGCAGGTACGGAAAAAACCAACAGGTTGCTATCGGGGCGAACGGTTACCTCATCGGGCACCGGCGGAATGGCCAGCGGGTCGAAATCCCAGGTGGTTCCTTCGGGTACAATAGGCGACGCCATGGCAGGATAGTCCGGGAAGAGATTGGCCACGACCTCGGGTCCATATTTCGCCAATACCTGACTGATTCTGAAGTCGTTGCTGCCGCCGTTGAGCGTATTGCGCATGTTCATCAGCATGAGGATGGACTTGTAGGGCGACCAGGGCTCGGGGGCATAGTTCAATAGTTTATAGGCCACCGGGAAGTCTTTGTAATCAAGCTGCTCTATATAGGCGTTCACGCCGGCAGCATAGGCCTCCAGTATCCTGCTGGCCACCGTATCGGATGCCAATCGCCCGGAGATCGCAGCGGCCGTGCGGGCCATGCCCAGCCGCCTGTTGAAACGGTCATATTCGAGCGCTGCGCTACCCACCACTTCTGTAAGGCGGCCTGCGGCAACGAGGGTATAGAATTCCATTTGCCACAGGCGGTCGCGCGCAATCACATACCCTTGCGCAAAATACAAGTCCTCGTCGTTCTGGGCAAAGATGTGGGGCACGGCGTTATCGTCATACCGAACGATCACGTCTTCGGTAATACCCGATAGGATGATTTCCCCATCGGCGGCCCGGATATCCGCCTCGGCATTCTGGAAATAACCGTGGAACGGGCTGAGCAGCTTACCTAGCGGTGGCAGCACGCCCCAAGCATGATGGAATAGGTAAATAAGCGATAAGGCAATCAATAAAGGCCAAATGTGCCTAATGAATTTCATCATTATTTAGGTGTTGTTTCCTGAAGAAGGTTATCTAATCCATTCAAACTTAGCTAAATCATACTGAACATGCAAATACAATCCATGCCAAAAAAAAATCCAGCCGCTATACCATAGTGGCTGGATGTTGAGGCAAGCTTTTCAAACGAAGCCGGGTTGGCTAATTCGCCAACGAATTGATATAGGCAGCGATCTTGAGGGCGTCTGCCTTCGGCACGTGGGGCATCGGAGCCATCGGCGTAGCATAATCAGGCCAGTTTTGTGGTTGCGGATTGTAAATCAGCTCCACCATCTTCTCGTTCGTATACTTCCGCTTAGCGATGTCCGTAAACGGGGGGCCGACTTGCTTTTTATCTGGATTATGGCAAGCAATGCACGTGTATTTGGTGAGAAGCCCCTCTACTTCCTTGAACGTAGGCGCTTTGGCGATAGCTGTTTTCGCGGGCCGTGCTTTCGCGGCGGGGGCCGACTTGCCGGCCTGCTTCGCTACGGGTACAACCGGCTCCGCTACCGGCACGGGTATGGAGCTGTCTTTGGTACTGACCTCATCCATCGTTAGCTTCGTGCCCTGCGGTATGCTGTGCAAGGTATAATAAGCGGTGGGATGGATCAGTGAATAGAAGTTATCCTTTTCCCTGATGCCATCCAGTGTAATCGTATGGATGTAGTGCGCTTTCAGGCTGTCCACGATAATCCGTGCCCGCAGTCCATCGGCGGAAACCTTCACACCCTTTATCGGGTTCGATTGCACGTCTACCGGCGGACTGCCATAGACCGGATGGTATTTATACGTATAGCTTTCTACACGGTATGAGGCGATGTCATTGGCGGAAGCCGTATCCACCGGCAGCGTGAATGTGATTTCAAACCCGTCGGGCATCGCTTTCACCATCTGCATTTCAAAGGGGATCTTCCCGATCCATTCCAAACGTTCGAGTCCTTCGTTGGCATCGCCCGCAGAACCCCAACCGCGGTTGGTCTCACCGACGAACAACGAGCCGTCCGGCGCCCATTCCACGCGCAGCACGCCCGACCGGAATCCGCTACGGAACCCGATAGCGGCCCCCTGCAGTTCGCCGTTCACCTCCTCCAACATCACACGGGATAACATACTCATCCCCTGATCGCCCACCAGCACCTGTCCTGCAAAAGGACCGAACACGCCCTCTGGGATGACCGTCGGTTGCGATGAGGAGATGCCCAGGATGCCGTGGGGCAGCCATACGGCAGGCAGCCGGAACGCAGCAAATTCCTGCTGGGCATCAAAGGCCGTCTTATATTGCTCATTGATAATGTTCTCCGGCTTGATAAACCGACCCTGATCATTCTTGACACGGCGTTCATCCATTTTGGAGACGAATTGTTCGGTGGTCAGCTTAACCGGCGATCCCGGCAGGCTAGCCCACCGAAGCCCGGCGGGATGCCCCATGAAATCGCCCTTGTTTACCTGCCACAATCCACCTGACCCTATCCAGTCGCCTTGGTTTTCGGTATAGAACAGCTGTCCGTTGAGCAAGGCCGGTCCGGCAGGCGAGCGCATACCCGTAGCCCATGGGGTAAGCTTACCTTCTTCGGTAATATTCACCGCCCAACCGCGCCAAGGCACCCGGCTCTCGCCGCGCCACCACTCCTCATCGCCGAATGCCACGTTCCCGGTCACAAAAAACGACCCATCAGGGGCAATGATCGGGCCGAAAGAATATTCATGGTAATGACCGGACAGTGGCCACGCATACACCGTTTCATACACATCGGCCTTGCCGTCGTTGTTGGTGTCTACCAGCTTGGTTAGCTCACCGCGCTGGGCACAATACAGAGCCCCGTCTTTATATGCGAGGCCCAGGATTTCGTGCAGACCCGAGGCGAACTTACGGAAATAAGGGTTGCCGCCGGTGGGGTTTTCGATGATATAGACGTCGCCGCGCCGCGTGCTGACGCCCAGGTTGCCGTTGGGAAGCATGGTCAGGCCGCCCACTTCCAAAATAATGCCCTCGGGTGTACGTACTTTCCGAATTTGGAAGTAATCTTCCTCTTTGGGGCTCTCTTGGGCGAAAAGGCCAGGCACGATGGTCAGTACCAGTGCCATTATCGCGATCAGTTTTAGGTATGTTGTGTGTTTAATCGTAGTCGTCATGGTCAGGGGTTAAAAGATAATAGAATAACGGATCGCACGGGTTACCGGCACCAACAGTTCCTTGCCATCTTGCTGATCCCGGATAAAGGGCTTGCCCTTGCCCGATTCATCGACCTTGAGGTACCACGCGTTATCGCCAATCAGAAACACGCCCTTTCCTTGGTCGACGATGGTGGGTGCCATCGCCAGCCGCAGGTATAGGCCATCGGTATTGCCCGTGATCGTTAGGGTCCGGGTAAACCCCTCACCATTGGGCAAGGGACGGATCGCATCCTCCACCTGTTGATTATATATGCGATACCGGAATGTGGGGAGGTCCTGGGCATCCAACACATACCCATTGGGTTTGTAGCCTGTCCCTGCTGTATCCGTCGGCCACCGATCTTCTGTTCCTTCCAGCTTCCCTACGACAAGGTTTGGCACCCCGAAATGGATGGGACTCCCCAACACCCTTGATGTGCCATTTCCCCGGTTGTTCCACATGGGTGTGGCATCCAAGAAGCCACCCCGCCACACTTGGAAGAGGTTGCCCTTATCGAGGTCATATGTATAATGTACCTGTTCCGGATGCCCCACGGAAATCGCATGCACTACGCGCGGCCCATCGGGGATATCCATAAAGCTACGAAGCGTCGTGTTTACCTGCGCGGCAACGAGGATCGGATCAGCGCCGTTACGTTCCCGCCGATCGGTAAGCTCAGGCAGTTCATTGATCGTAAAATCCTTCAGCGCAACGGCCCCACGAGATACGGCAAAACGTACGGGCGCCTCCGCCTCTCCATTGGCCCTTTCGGGAGCCTGCAATTGCACATCCTCGTGGATAGTCACGCCATTGAGCGTCGCCCGAAGGAGCCGTGCTGGCGCGGTTTGGTGTCCTTGGCTATCAAAACGGGGCGCCCTGAATTGGATGTGCAGCCGCTGCCAAAGCCCCGGGGCCCGACCTACCTGCTGTCTTGGCGGATAGTCCGCTACCGCGCCATTGGTCAGGGCCGTAGGGGTAGCCACCCCTCGGCTATCGGCCAATGTAACGGGGTAAATACCATGCAAATACAATGTCGCTTCGGCCCCTTCCGCCAAAAGGTAGTCGAACGCGAGTTCGATATCGCCATAAGCCGATGCGGTTACCAAATCTTCCGGACGGCCTTTCCGTTCGGATGCATGGACTAAAACACCGTCGCCCGGCGACGTCGTGATGGTCTGTTGTTTGGACAATGGTACGGTAACCTTGCCCACGGACTCCCAGCCCTTGGTGGGCGTGGTAAAAACGTGCGTTTGCGCATTCGCTATCAAGCACGATAGCAATGTGGCTTGAGCAGTGAACGCAACTGATTTCGAAAAACTCTTACGTAAGATCATGAATCGGTTTGCTTTTGTTTTTGTATCTTAAAATTTGGGCGCTAAGATAAATCTTAATCTGTTATTCCGATGAAAACGATTTAGTTTTTGCCGATTTGTCCGTTGGCTGCTCCGCTTACGCCAAGGGAGCATGCTTCGTTAGGTCCGTATTTGATGGTGCGACGATCCGTAGGCTAGACGGTCTTTAGGAACACGATCCCAGTCCCATCCACCTTTCCGAGTTTTCCCAGCACCTGCTCCACTTGCGTTTGCCTGATTTCGAGCTCCACCACGCATTGGTTGTCGAATTCCTGCTTCAAGACGTTCAGGTCTTCTGCTTTGATGATACGCATCACCTCATTCAGCTGCTCATAGGCAACGGTGATGCGATATACGTCATTGACCGTCAGCTCCACGATTGCCGCGGCCGCCAGCGCATCCTGTGCCGCAGCTTTATAGGCGTGGATGAGGCCGGGTACACCTAGCAGTGTACCGCCGAAGTAGCGCACCACCACGATGAGCACATTGGTGATATCGGCTGAAAGCAAGCTATTGAGGATGGGCCGGCCGGCCGTGCCCGACGGCTCGCCATCGTCGTTGATGCGGAAAACGGAGCGATCGGGCGTGAGCCTGTATGCCCAACAATGGTGGCGGGCCTTGGGATGTTGCGCCTTCAATGCGGCCACCTTTTCTTTTACCGCTGCCTCGTCGCGCAAGGGGTACGCATAGGCGAGGAACTTACTGCCACGGTCCTTGAACTGTCCTTCCGAAGGTTTAGCGATGGTTTTATAACTATCTTCAAACAAACTCATAGATAAGCGATTATCAATACCGACGCCACAGCCAATAGTATACCGATTTTGTTGACGAATGAAAGCTTTTCACGGAAAAAAGCAATCCCTACGAGGGCACCGAGGGCAATTACGCCCACATTCATACCGGTGAAGACGATGGACGGGTTATCCGGCAGTGCCCGATGGGCTTTCATGTAAAAGAGGATGTTGGCGAAATTGAACCCACCCAATACCACCCCCCAGAAGATGGCATGTACGGAAAATCTCTTGTGTGCCACGGTGAGGTAATAGACCAGGAAGGCAAAGGCAACGACCATGGCCAGGCAGAAGACGACGAGCATCGACGTGGTGTACGGAATACCGGTATGCTGGGCGATCTGCTTAAACAGGATGTCGATGATACCGTAGCCGAAAAAGACGACCATCGGAAAAAGCCATGCCCCGTGGTTGCGCCCATATTGGTTTTTGCCTTTGTGCCAGCCGATGCTGCACAGGATACCGACCACACCCACGGCAACACCCGCAAGCTTGCCTGCCTGTGCCGACTCGTTGAACAGCCAAAAGGCGGCGATGAGCGCGATGAACAACGATAAGCGCTGGGCCACCTCGGTACGGACGATGCCGGCATAGCGGATGGAGGCGCTGAGGGCGAAAAAGATGCCCGGCAGCAGCACCGCCAGCGCACCGTATAAAACCCACGGGGCCCCGTCCAGTACGGTGGGCGCCCACTCCGGCCGGAGGAAAAACCATGTGCAGCCTACCGCCACCGGGTAGTTCCACACGATCAGCTGCTTGGTATCCACCGCATAACGGCGCGCCAGCTTCAGGATAACGGAAACAGTGATACTACAGAAGACGCTAAACAATACGTATACCATGAGCTTGATCTGACGCCGGCTAAGTTAAAAATACTTTCCAAAGCAACCTATGTTGATTAACAAAGAACCTTTGTTGTATAACAACGAGCCTATGTTGATTAACAAAGAACCTTTGTTGTATAACAACGAGCCTATGTTGATTAACAACGAGCCTATGTTGATTAACAAAGAACCTTCGTTGTATAACAACGAGCCTATGTTGATTAACAAAGAACCTTCGTTGTATAACAACGAGCCTATGTTGATTAACAAAGAACCTT
>NZ_JBMQOC010000092.1:0-20137 GCF_053550995.1 Parapedobacter sp. | reverse complement strand
GACCACCCGTGCCGCAGACGTGATATTGAAGGAGCGCCGTAAACTTATCCTGGTGCCACGGGAAACCCCTTTGAGTGCCATTCATCTCCGCAATATGCTAACCGTTACGGAAGCAGGAGGTATCATTTGCCCGGCAAGTCCGTCGTTCTATAGTCTGCCGGGAAATGCAGCGGAGATTGCCGCAACGGTAATCGAACGCGTATTGGCATTGGCTGGCTTCGAAACAAATGGCTATGAATGGGGGCAATAGCAAATTCTGAAAATAAATAGTTGCCATTGTAGCGGATTTTGTAATTTTGTTGATTAAATGAACGTGCACGCCGCCATAAATCCATCCTGTTTGTGTTTTTAGATATCTATGGATAACCTACTCATCAAGTCTGCCAAAATTGTTTTTAAGGATACGCCTTTTCACGACCGTGAAGTGGACGTGTTGATCAAAGACGGGATGATTGCCAAAATTGCCGCCCGCATCAAGGCCGACGGCGATCGTCAAACCGTTGTCGAGGCAAAGGGGCAATACCTGGCTCCGGGTTTTTTCGATATGAACGTGAATTTCGGTGAGCCGGGGTTGGAAACCAAGGAAGATATCATGTCGGGTTGTGCCGCTGCCGCTGCCGGGGGGTTCACGGGTGTAGCCGTTAGGCCTAACACACATCCGCCACTGCATGGCCGGTCCGAAGTAGCGCTGATTGTCAATCGGGCAAAGCCTCTGCTGGTCGATGTATATCCCATCGGTACCATCAGTAAAGCACGCAGCGGCGAGGAGTTGGCCGAGTTGTATGACATGAAGTTGGCCGGCGCCATCGCATTCAGCGATGGAGATAAACCTGTGCAACAAGCGGGGTTAATGAGTAGGGCGCTTTTATATAGCAAAGGGCTTGACGGATTGATTATATCTTATCCCGAAGACGTATCGGTAGCTGCGGGGGCAAAGATGAACGAGGGGGTAACCAGTACGTATCTGGGTATGCGCGGTAACCCGAATCTAGCGGAAGCACTGATGGTTGCCCGTGATTTATACCTTGCCGAATACAACGACGCACCCATTCATTTTTCGACGATTAGCACCGCCGAGAGTGTCGATTTAATTCGCCGGGCCAAAGTCAAAGGCATCCGGGTAACCTGTGAGGTAGCCGCGCACCACTTGGTCATGACCGATGAGTTGGTGGCTGGTTTTGACAGCAACTACAAGGTAAGTCCGCCACTTCGGACGACCCAAGATCGTAAGGCGCTTATCAAAGGCTTAAAAGATGGAACCATCGATGCCATCGTATCGCAACACACACCACATGAGATCGAGTATAAGGAGGTTGAATACCAGATTGCGTCGGATGGAATCATTGGTGTGCAAACCGTATTGCCTTTGGTCCTTCAAGCCGGATTAACCGTTGAACAGCTGGTTGATAAACTGGCCATGGGGCCGCGACGCGTATTAAGGATCCCCATTCCCGAGTTCCGGGAAGGCGCCCCTGCCAACCTGGTTTTATTTGATATCGAGCGGGAATGGCGCTTCGACCAGCAAACAAACCGCTCCAAATCAAGCAATAGCCCACTGTTTGGCCGCACGCTAAAAGGAGCCGTAACAATGGTAGTCAATAAACGTCAAACTGCAAACACACCGCTATAATGGACCAATATATTCACAGCGCCCTTGAGAAATGCCTGCAAAATTATGCTAAAGGAGTACAATTGGATGGGGCTGGCGTACTGGCGCCATTGGTTGAAATATTTGAACGGGATACTCCCTTTCTGGACAAGGTCGCACAGGCTGATGCCATTTTCGATAACGATCCCCGTTTTGAGGAACTGCGGGAAATCACCTTCGACCTTTTGCTGATGAATTTCTTCGCTTCAGACGTGGAAAAACTGGAAAACGATTACCTCGAATCGGAAGCATGGGATGCCATTGAGGAACAAACAATCGATCGGGGCACGGAGTTGCTTAACTTACTGCTCTATTTCCGCGAGTGTGCCGATGAGGGGATCGAACCGGAACTGGACGATTACCTGAAGGAATTCTTACTGGTAGATGAAGACGAGTTTCAGGATGAGCATCGTATCTATGAACCCATTATTGCCAACCAATTGCTTGTTGACAGCTCATATGGCGAAATTGCTAAGGTGGCAGCGAAGATTCCCGAAAACCAAGAGCTTGTCGATTTGTTTTATCCGATAATGAGCTTCTTTTACGAACAGCATCCCGTGGATGCCGACTGGGCAGCCTATGCAACGGAAAGTGTCAATCCAGCATTTGATAGTGCCATCTACGGGTTATTGGTAGCCTATAATCATTAATCAAAACACACATAACCATGACGACGAATCTGAACACCGAAGAAAAGGTAAGCGCCAAGCGAGTGGCCATTACCAATGCGTTTATTTGGGCAGTAATCAATATCATCATCTTCTTGTTGGTGTATTATGCATCACCAACATTGATGGCAAATCCCGCCTTTGGGTTTATTACCATTGCCATTGGTATTGGGCTTGCCGTTTATTTCACGATAGACCTACGCAAAAAAATAGGTGGTTATTGGTCGTTCCGTGAGGCATTGGGTAACATTTTCCTCATGTTCTTCGTGCAGGTGGTCATTTCCACGGTGTTTACCACCGCATTTGCCAAGTGGATTGAACCCGACTATGCCAACATGATGCGCGAGGCATCACTGAATGCGACCACGCAGATGGCCGAGGCATTTACCTCTGACCAAGAGCAGATTGATAAGATGATTGAAGAAGCGGAAAAAAGCATTGAGAAACAAGTGAATCCCAGTTTTGTTGATTTCATACAGGGATTGGCGATTGGCGCAATTTTTTATTTTATCGGTGCGCTTATTTTTGCCGCCATTTTCAAACGCGAACGCCCGGTTTTTGCACCGGTTGACGAGGAGCAATAGATTTTGATGGATATTTCCGTTGTTATTCCCTTATATAATGAGGCGGAATCGCTGCCTGAACTCGCGGCATGGATTCAACGGGTGATGGACGAGCATCGGTTCAGCTACGAAATTGTTCTGGTAGATGATGGGAGTACGGACAGTTCATGGATGGTCATTGAGGGCTTAAAGGCCATTAACCCGAAAATATCCGCTGTCAAGTTCCGGCGCAATTACGGTAAGTCTGCTGCATTAAATGTAGGGTTTGCTGCGGCGCAGGGGGACGTAGTCATCACCATGGACGCCGATTTGCAGGATAGTCCGGACGAAATCCCGGAATTGTATCGGCGTATTGCCCTGGATGGGTTTGATCTGGTGTCCGGATGGAAGCAGAAACGCCATGACCCGCTGAGTAAAACAGTGCCCACCAAACTTTTCAACTCCGTGACGCGGAGCATGTCGGGTATCCACAACCTGCACGACTTCAACTGTGGGTTGAAAGCATACAGGAAAGAGGTGGTAAAGAGCATCGAAGTTTACGGTGAGATGCACAGATACATTCCCGTAATTGCCAAATGGGCAGGTTTCCGGCGTATCGATGAGCAGGTTGTCCAGCATTTCCCTCGCAAGTACGGCACAACCAAATTCGGCCCAGGGCGATTCATCAAAGGGTTTTTGGATTTGCTTTCCATCTTCTTCGTGGGCAAATTCGGTAAACGGCCCATGCATTTTTTTGGTACCATGGGGGTGCTGAGTTTCCTTGCGGGGTTCGTTATCGCCGTTTGGCTCATCGTAGAGAAGCTGGTGAGCATTGCGAACCAAAGCCCTTATCGAAATGTGACCGAACAGCCTCTTTTTTTCTTTGCCCTCATTGCCATTGTCATCGGTACACAACTATTCCTTACGGGATTTGTCGCAGAACTTGTTTCCCGAAACGGCATAGACCGCAACAACTACCAGATAGAGAAGGTCATTTGATTTTAGATTTACGATTTTAGCTTTAAATTGGCTCACCAACGAGGTCATATCTTCTTTTCGATCATCATCCCGCTTTTCAACCGGCCGCAGGAGGTTGACGAATTGCTTGATAGCCTTACCCAACAAACGTATGCTTCATTTGAGGTGTTGGTTGTTGAAGACGGTTCTACGATCGATGCGCGGCAAGTGGTGGAGGCGTATCGGGAGCGGCTTGATGTGCATTATTACGTTAAGCCGAATGCAGGGCAGGGGTTTGCGCGCAATTTTGGTTTTGAGCGTGCCAAAGGTGATTATTTCATCATATTTGATTCAGATTGTTTAATCCCGCCAGATTACCTTGCGAACGTAACCGCTTTTTTGGCAACTACATGGCTTGACGCCTATGGGGGACCTGATGCAGCACATGAGTCTTTTACAGCGATACAAAAAGCCATCAGTTATGCGATGACCTCCCCATTTACAACGGGAGGCATTCGCGGCAACCGGAAACATGTGGGGCAGTTCCATCCGCGCAGCTTCAACATGGGCGTGTCGAGAACCGTATGGGAGCAGGTAGACGGATTCAAGCTCACCCGGTTAGGAGAGGATATTGAATATAGCATTCGTATCCAGGCGTCGGGCTTCCGTATTGGGCTTATCCCCGACGCGGTGGTGTTCCACAAACGGCGGACGGATTTCAAGCAATTTTATAAGCAATTGCATTTTTTCGGGCGCGCCCGTATTAATATCTACAAACACTTCCCCACCGAGCTTAAGCTCGTTCATTTTCTCCCGGCAGCGTTTACCTTGTTTTTAATGGTTTTGTTGCTGCTCAATTTGTGGAATGCAGTATCCGGTGTTCCTGCGACAGCCTGTACTCGGGCATTGGCTTGGGTCGGCAACCTATTGCTCGGCATGTACACGATATTGCTATTTATCCATGCGCTAGCCAAAACCAAACGGTTGACGGTGGCTGCGCTGAGCTTGGTTGCTTCATTTACCCAGCTTTGTGCGTATGGGTTGGGATTTATGCAAGACTTTTTTAAGCGGCTGGTGGCCAAGGGAGGTTGACAAGCGAAAACGTGTTGATAAATCGACTTTGTTATTTCGTGGGATGAATTGTATTTTGGCCCATAGAAATCTGATTGCGTTTGTTATCCAATACACAACATAGCCTGGATAAATTGGAAACCTTGTTGAAAAGCTTAGGTTATAAGGTGCGTTATGAAAAAGGTAGTTTCAAAACCGCTGCGTGCGTGCTTGAGCATAGCAGGGTGGTGGTGGTCAATCGGTTTTCAAACATAGAAACAAAAATCGGTTCGCTCGTGGGTATCCTACGGGATATGCCGGCAATCGATGCGGAATTGGATGAAAAGCAGCGGCAGTTTTTACAAAGTATCAAACAAACTCGACTTACGATTTGATAGTTAAATTTTTAGGCACAGGCACATCACAGGGTGTTCCAGTTATTGCTTGCGATTGCGAGGTATGTACGTCTCCAAATGTTAAAGATACCCGTTTGCGGTCTTCTGTATTGGTAACATGGGGAGGCAAGAACTTGGTGATCGATACCGGTCCGGATTTCCGTTACCAGATGCTCCGCGAGCATGTAACCCATTTAGATGCCGTATTGTTCACGCATTCGCATAAGGACCATGTGGCTGGGTTGGATGACGTCCGTGCCTTCAACAGGCAACAGGGGGCAGCTGTTGATATCTACGGTACACGCGATGTGCACGAAGCCTTGCAGCGCGAATTCTACTATGCCTTTTCCGCAAAGAGATACCCGGGGGTGCCTATCCTCAACCTGCACGAAATTGCATCAGCGCCATTCCTGCTGTTCGGCCGGGAAGTGATCCCTATCGAGGTGATGCATTATCTGATGCCGGTATTGGGCTTCCGCATAGGCGACTTCACTTACATTACCGATGCTAAAACCGTAGATGATACGCAGGCCGAAAAGATACGCGGTACAAAAATTCTGGTGATCAACGCATTGCAGCGCGAACCCCATATTTCACATTTCACCTTAGATGAAGCCATAGTCTTTGCACAACGAATCGGAGCCGAACAAACCTATTTTACACACATCAGCCATCGGCTCGGCTTGCACGATGACGTTGAAGCCGCGTTGCCTGAAGGGATTTTCCTCGCTTACGATGGTTTGCAACTTGCCATTTCTTGATGATCCTATTACAGGATACGCAAACTTTTTATCGTTACGGCTGTTGTTGTAGGTAATTGTTATATTTTAACCTTAGTATTATGGGAAATTTGCTTTATATCATTGCGGTAATCCTAGTGATCGTTTGGGCAATCAGTTACTTCGGAGGCTACGTGACCGGCGGGATTATTCACATCCTGTTGGTTATCGCCATCATCGCGATTTTATTGCGCGTCAACCGAAGCGCAGCCTAGGTGCAGTTCCCGAGAAAGGCTTCTGCTATGCGGAGATCTTCGGGAAAGGTGATTTTGATATTATGGGTATCTCCATCAACCAATGTGATGGGATACCCTTTCTTTTCGACTACCGATGCATCATCGGTAAATGAGTTGTCATCATCCTGTTCGTAGGCATCGCATAGAATGGCGCCGTTGAACACCTGCGGTGTTTGCATCAGGTATACACGAGACCGAGGGAACGCATGGTTTTCTAAACCGTTGCCGTTGGTTATTCGTACGGAGTTGGTACTCGTCATAGCGGGCGCAGCTGTACCGGAACGAAGCGCTTGGCGGAATGTGTTGTCGATAAGGGTTGACGGGACCAGGGGACGTGCAGCATCGTGCACCGCAATGATACAATGTGCTAAATCGGCTCCCGTTGATTTTATGGCGTTTAGGCCATTCTTTACACTTTCAAACCTGGTTTTTCCGCCGCTTACCACGGCATGTGGCACAGAAAAGGCATGGCTTAGGCATAATGCTGACCAATCGTCCCGCAGTGCCGGGTGAATGACGACGATGATTTGAGGCGAGCTGGTACTACGGTGGAACGCCTGGATGGCGTGCATCATTACGGGGAGACCATCCAGCAGCATAAATTGCTTCGGCATATCGGAGCCCATGCGGCTACCCGTCCCTCCCGCAACGATAATAGCAAAGTTCATGTTTCGCTGTGGCGTGCAGAGTACCTAGTGAAGATCACTAAGTACCCGATACGAATCTAAATAATCAACATAGCGTCGCCGTAGCTATAGAAGCGGTATTTTTCCTTGACGGCGACTTCATACGCATTCATTATGTTTTCATAGCCGCCAAAGGCAGCGATCATTACCAACAACGTAGATTCGGGCGTATGGAAATTGGTGATCATGCTATTGGCAATACTGAAGTCGTACGGCGGATAGATGAATTTGCTTGTCCATTCGCTGGCTGGCTTAAGGTGCCTATCAGCGGATACCGCTGATTCGATAGCCCGCATAGAAGTGGTGCCTACGGCACAAACACGCCGTTTCGCATCGATGGCCGTATTGACCGTTTTTGCAGCCTCTTCTGGGATGAAAAATTGTTCCGAATCCATTTTGTGCTTGGTGAGATCTTCCACTTCCACTTGGCGGAACGTGCCCAGTCCGACATGTAGCGTGACCTCAGCAAATTCGATTCCTTTCAGCTCCAAACGTTTCATCAATTCGCGGCTGAAATGGAGGCCGGCAGTAGGAGCCGCAACGGCACCCTCATGCTTGGCAAATATGGTTTGATAGCGGTATTTGTCTTCGGGGGTCGCTTTGCGCTTGATGTATTTGGGTAGCGGGGTTTCGCCGAGCAATTCGATGTTACGGCGGAATTCTTCGTCCGTACCGTCAAAAAGAAAACGAATCGTGCGGCCCCGGGAGGTCGTATTGTCCACCACTTCGGCTACCAACAGGTCATCTTCACCAAAATATAGTTTGTTTCCTACGCGGATTTTGCGCGCGGGGTCTACCAAAACATCCCAAAGGCGAAGTTCCTTGTTCAATTCACGCAAAAGGAATACCTCGATGGTTGCGCCGGTCTTTTCCTTGTTGCCATACATCCGGGCTGGAAATACCTTGGTGTTATTGAGGATCATCACATCTTTGTCGTCGAAATAATCCAGCACATCCCGAAAAATCTTATGCTCTATTTTACCCGTTTTGCGGTCGAGTACCATCAATCGTGATTCATCTCGATGGTCAGCCGGTTCGTAGGCAATTAGTGATTCAGGTAAATTAAATTTAAACTGTGATAGCTTCATTGTTGATGTGAAATTTTAGATGGTGGCATACCGCTATGCCAACGTGTAAATCAGCGTGCAAAGTTATGAAATTATTTAATATTATAATGTGTATTTTTGGCTGTAACTAAATACGGTTTTGATCGTCTTATTGGATATGATGTTATTCCTGAGGTTAATCGGCGAGAGTTTTGGTTTTGCGTTTGCGGCACTACGTGAAAACCGCACGCGGACATTTTTGTCGTTGCTTGGTGTGACCATCGGCATCCTCATCATCATCGGCGTGTTTTCGGCGGTGGATACCTTGCGCGCCAACTTGGAGAATAGCGTAGAAAAATTGGGTAGCAAAACCCTGTATGTGCAAAAATGGCCATGGGGCGGGGGCGAGGAGTATCCTTGGTGGAAATATGTCAACCGCCCGGAACCTGATATCCGCGACTTCACCGCGTTGCGTAGCCGGATGACTACAGCCGAAGCCATCACCTTCAATATCGATGTGGGTAATCGCATGGCCCAGTATGGCAATAATAACGTGTCGGGGATTACCGTCTCGGCGGCATCCCACGATTTGTATGACATCCGTAAGCTCGAGATCGTGGAAGGCCGCTATTTTACCGAGTCCGAATCCAATCGGGGTAGCAATGTTGCCGTCATCGGAGCCACCATCGCTGAAGGGCTGTTCCCGGGCGGGGCCAGTCCCATCGGCAAATCCATCAAGGTGTTGGGCCGCAAGGTTACCGTGATCGGTGTTTTCGAGAAAGAGGGAGAGGGTATGATATTCGATGTGTCGATGGATAATATTGTGCTTATCCCCCTCAACTTCGGTCGCAACGTCATCAATATCCGACGCGCCGATTCCTATATCATGGTGAGCGCGATGCCTAACGTGTCGCTGGATGAAACCGAAAGCGAGTTGCGCGGTATGATGCGGTCCATCCGCCGGCTCAGCCCACAGGAGGAGGACGATTTCTCACTCAATAAAACCACCATCATCACCGCTCAACTGGATGCCATGTTCAGTGTTATCAATATGGCTGGCGGCTTTATTGGTATCTTTTCCATCCTGGTGGGCGGATTCGGGATTGCCAACATCATGTTCGTTTCAGTAAAGGAACGTACACATATTATCGGTATCCAGAAGTCTTTGGGTGCCAAAAACTACTTTATTTTATCTCAATTCCTCATTGAAGCGATAGCCCTATGCATTATCGGCGGATTAGCCGGCCTGTCTGTTGTTTACCTCCTTGCCTTTTTGGTTAAGCTCGCCTTTGACCTAGCCATTGTGGTCAACATCGGTATGGTGATCCTCACCATCGTGTTATCCACATTGATTGGACTTATTGCTGGTATCATACCCGCGGCCATGGCGGCACGGCTGGACCCTGTTGAGGCGATTAGAAGTAAATGAGGTGTGTTGATTTTAAATCAACGCATCCGTACGATTGTCAAATCAATTCAATTTAGACAACGCTTCTTTAATCCGCCGGAGCGCCTCCCTGAGCGCATCGTCAGATGCAGCGTACGAAATCCGGATATAGTTGTTGTTGCCGAATGAATCACCGCCAACGGTAGCCACATGCCCTTCATTGAGTAGGTAGAGCGCCAGATCTGCCGAATCGTTGATGGTATTGCCTTGCGGGTCTTTCCTGCCAAAGAACGCACTGATGTCTGGGAAGAAATAAAACGCACCTTGCGGCAAGTTCGTTTTTACACCCGGGATATCTTTCAGTAGGTTATACACCAGTTCCCGTCGCCGTTCGAACGCATTTTTCATTTCCAATACGGTTTCCAGTCCCTGTTCATAAGCCGCAATTCCCGCACGCTGGGCAATGGAACACGTGCCGGAGGTGGTTTGACCCTGTAGCTTGTCATTGGCAGCTGCAATTTCCTTGCTTGCTGCCAGATAGCCCAGCCGCCAACCGGTCATCGCGAAAGCTTTTGAAAAACCATTGATTAAGATGACGCGGTCTTTGATGCTGTCGAACTGCGCGATGGATTCGTGTTTGCCGACGAAATTGATATGCTCGTAGATCTCATCGGAAATGATATAGATGTTTGGGTGTTTCTCGAATACCCGCGCCAACCCCTCGAGTTCATCCCTACTATATACACTACCAGTGGGGTTGCAGGGCGAAGAAAACATGAATAACTTGGTTTTGGGCGTAATCGCCGCTTCCAGTTCGTGTGGCGTGATTTTAAAATCGCTTTCGATGGTCGTATTGATAAACACCGATTTTCCTTCGGCCAACGTAACCATTTCCGAATACGAGACCCAATAGGGGGTGGGGATGATTACTTCATCGCCTGGATTAATCAGCGTGAGGATGGCATTAGATAGCGATTGTTTCGCTCCGGTGGACACCACGATCTGCGATACATCATAATCCAGGTTATTCTCCGTTTTCAGTTTATTCACAATTGCTTTACGCAAGTCGGGATAACCGGGAACGGGCGAATAGCGGGTGTAGTTTTCGTCAAGCCCCCGCTTCGCAGCCTGCTTAACATGGTCGGGCGTATTGAAGTCGGGCTCGCCCACACTGAGACTGATCACGTGGATACCTTTTGCTGCCAGTTCGCGGCCCAACTTCGTCATTTTCAAGGTGGCCGATTCGGACAGGTTATTGATCCTGTCGGAGAGAATAGATGGTGTACTCATGAGGGGCAAACTTAGGAAAAGTTGTGGATTATTTGTTACTAATTCAGTCGAAATTTCGTGATTGGCGACCGTCAGGAATCGGATATACCACGGTGCCCGAGCAGTTACCGCCAATTTGACTACCTTTGCATAAACAACACCCGTTTTGAACAAACAGAAAAACATCATACGCATGGCGTTGGCTACCGGTATTTTGCTGATGCTGGTGAAGTTTGCGGCCTATTTGCTCACCAACTCCAACGCTATACTGACCGATGCGATGGAAAGTATCGTTAACGTGGTGGCGTCTGGTTTCGCATTTTATAGTATCACCCTCGCAGCGCGGCCGAAAGACAGCAACCATCCCTACGGTCATGGTAAAGTGGAGTTTTTCTCGGTTTTTCTGGAAGGAGGGCTGATTTTCATTGCGGGCGTGCTCATCGTAGGCAAAGCGGCTTATAATATCTTCTTTCCCGAAATCGTGGGCAACCTCATCAGCGGTATGGGACTGATCGCTTTTACCGGGGTGGCCAATTTTGTTCTTGGCACATATATGGTACGGCAAAGCCGCGTGCTGCATTCGCTGACGCTGCAAGCCGATGGCAAGCACCTGCAAACCGACGCATACAGTACGGTAGGTTTGCTGGTAGGCTTACTGGTGATGTATTTCACCGGCTTGGTGTGGATCGATATCGTGCTTTCGTTGGGTTTGGGGTTATATATCCTCTGGAGTGGATATAAGCTGCTCCGAAAGTCGATCGCCGGCTTGATGGACGAATCGGATACGAAATTGGTGAGCGAGATTGCGGCGATTCTCCAAAAGAACCGGAAGGACGATTGGATAGATGTGCACAACCTCCGCGTGCAACGTTATGGGCATGAGCTGCATATCGACTGCCATGTAACCTTGCCCAATTACTATGATTTGAACCAAGTGCACGACGAGGTGTCGGCCATCGACGATTTAATGAATACAAACCTGCATGCCGATACCGAGCTGTTTATCCATGCCGACCCCTGCATTCCCGACTGCTGCAGCTATTGCCGTGTGAAAAACTGCCCGATACGCAGTGTTCCACAGCAAAAAGATGTGCGATGGGATGGAAAAATCATCAGCAAGAACGAGAAACATTTTTGATTATTCACCTTCCAGTAATTTCCGGTATTTGTCGAGCTTGGCGCGTTGCTCTTCGGGAAGCTTCGGGAATTCGGGCTCCATATCCGCTAGGGTTTCCACAATGGCCTTGCCAACCGCATAACGGGCAAACCATTTCCTGTCGGCCGGAATGATATACCAGGGCGATGCCTCCGTGGCAGTGGCTGCAATGGCTTCCTCGTATGCAAGCATGTATTTGTCCCAATAGCCGCGTTCATCGATGTCGGAAGCGGCGAACTTCCAGTTTTTGTATTTGTCTTCTATCCGGTCTAGGAACCGCTCTTTCTGTTCATCTTTCGAAACGTGGAGGAAAAATTTGATGACCTTGGTGCCATTGCGGTGCAGGTGTGCCTCGAATTGCCGGATGCTCTCATAACGATCGTTCCAGAAGCCGTCATTGAAGTCGACCTCATCGCGATAACCCGGGATACGCTCCGACAGGTTGAATGTTGGGTGTACTTTGCAGATGAGCACGTATTCGTAATGGGAACGGTTGTGGATACCGATACGACCCCGCTCGGGCAATGCTTTGTAATGCCGCCATAGGAAATCATGCTCGTAATCATTGTGAGTGGGTTGCTTGAAACTAAACACTTGGCAACCTTGTGGGTTTACACCACTCATCACGTGTTCGATGGCGCCGTCCTTGCCGGCTGCATCCTTCGCCTGGAAGATAATAAGTAGGCTCTGCGAATCTTCGGCATACAACCGTTCCTGGTACTCCTTCAGCTCGTCTCGGAAATCGGCCAAACCAGCTTTCGCTTCTTTCTTCTTAAGGGGGGCGGCATCGTCTGTCCGGAAATCCGCCAGCTTGAACGATTCGCCGGACGTGACCCGGAATTTATCGGTGATTTTAGACATCATCATGAATTAAAGTGATTGCAATATAGGGTTTTATCAAGTAATTGCAAGCGTAAATGTAGCACCAAACCGGATATTGCCGTATATATTATCAAAACAAATCGTCATCTTTACCCGATGTTTAAGGAGATACGGAACCGCTACATACGCTATATCGTTATCGTTATCTATGCGATCATCTTGCTGGTTTGTATGGTAGAAGTGAATTTCCTGTGGTTGTTTGGCTATTCACCCACGGCCAGGGATATCCGCAAACCTATACAACATATCGCATCGGAAGTGTATACAGCCGATAGCGTGCTCATTGGCCGTTATTTTAAAGAGGACCGTTCGCCGGTGCCCTATGATAGCATCTCCGCCGACGTGGTGAATGCGTTGGTGGCAACCGAAGACATCCGTTTCTTTAGGCACCATGGCGTAGATTTCCTGGCCATCTTTTCAAGTATCGCATCGGCCGTGCAGGGCGATCCCCGCGGTGGCAGTACCATTACCCAGCAATTGGCCAAAAACATGTACCGCACACGCTATAGCCAATCGACGGGCCTGTTGGGGCGCGTACCGGGCGTGGGGGTGCTGGTATTCAAACTTAGGGAGTGGCTTACGGCCTATAAGCTGGAAAGCAACTACAGTAAAGAAGATATTCTTGCTATGTACCTCAATACCGTATCGTTCAGCAACAATGCATACGGCATCAAGACGGTGGCAAGGCGTTATTTCAACAAAGACGCATCTGAGCTATCCGCTCCGGAAGCCGCCGTACTGGTGGGGATGTTGAAGGGAACCACCCGTTATAATCCGGTGCGTAATCCCGAACGCTCACTAGAGCGCCGGAATGTAGTGCTGGGGCAGATGTACAAAGCCGGGATGTTGGATGATGAGGCTTACGAAACGGCGAAAACGGCACCGTTGGGGCTCCGGCTGGGTGAAACCGACGAGCTAGGGAGCGGCGATTCGTACCTACGCACGGCGGTTGAACGTTGGTTGGAGGACTGGGCCGCGGCAAACGGTTACGATATTTACGTAGATGGGCTGAAGATTTATACCACGATAGATTCGCGGGTACAGCGCCATGCGGAAGAAGCTGTAGCCGATCAGATGGGGATTTTGCAGCAACGGCTAGACGATGCATGGCGCGGTGAAATACCGTGGCGGGATGCGGACGGCCAGGTAATTGAGGGGTTTTTGGAAAGATTGGCCGAAGGAACAACGTATTATTCGCAGTTGGATGAAAAATACGCCGGTAACAAAGACAGCATTTTTTATTACCTCAATTTGCCCAAAACCATGGAGGTGTTTACGTGGGGTGGCCCCCGAGAGGTGCAATACTCCAGCATGGACTCGCTGGCCCATTATGCTACCATGCTCAACGCCGGCCTTATGACCATGGACCCATATAACGGGGAGATAAAGGCATGGGTGGGTGGTATTAATCATCAATACTATAAGTACGACCATGTTTTTCAATCAAAACGACAGGCAGGATCCACGTTTAAGCCGTTCGCCTATTTGGCGGCTTTGGAGGCGGGCTTGTCGCCCTGCGACAAGTACACCGACAAGTTTGTTCGAATTAATTACGTAGAGAACGGCGAAGAAAAGGTATGGGAACCAAAGAATGCGGATTGGGTGTTCAGCGGGCGGGAAATGTCGCTGCGCTGGGCAATGGGGCGGTCGGTCAACTCAATCACCGCCCAGATTACGGAAGAGGTAGGTTGGGATAAGGTGGTGGAAGCCGCCCATCGGTGTGGCATTACCAGCGAGCTGGCGTCGGTACCCTCGGTGAGCCTGGGGTCAAATGATGTGAGCGTTTTTGAAATGGTGAACGCCTACGCTACGTTTATGAACGAAGGCAAAAGGGTGCAGCCCGTTTTGGTATCTGAAATCGTAGATTACCACGGAAACAAGGTAGCGACTTTCAAAACCACGGCAACGCGTGCAATCAGCGAAGAAGTAGCATGGTTGATGGGCTATATGCTGCGTGGCACAATGGAAGAACCGGGCGGGACTTCGCAAGCCTTATGGGAATGGGATCTTTGGAGAGACAATAACCAAATAGGGGGGAAAACGGGTACCTCATCAGATTATGTAGACGGATGGTACATGGGCGTGACGAAAGATCTGGTTACAGGCGTGTGGATTGGGTGCGACGAACGCAACATCCATTTCAGGAATTCACAAACGGGTGAGGGGTCGCGGACCGCATTGCCCGTATTCGGTAAATTTATGGAGCGGCTATACCTAGACGATTCATTGGCCTATGGATACGGACCTTTCCCGGAGCCGGGGGTGGAGATCAACCGGAAATATAATTGCCCAAGTCCGCGCATTATCCAGCGCGATAGCACGGAAACGGATTCTATTGCCCCCTTACTGCTGCCAGATACCACGCCGGAAACACCGGTGGACCTCGAAGAACTGGAGCAGCAGATTGACATCCCGGTGCCTGAGGCGGGTGAGCAGGAAGAGGTTGGTGGGCGGATCCGCATACGGTACCCTTCAAAAAAATAATATGTTGCTAATAATTAAACTTTTTCACCGATATTCGTTCTAATTAGACATTATATTCAAACACCCGTTTTTCCATGACGTACCTTTATCGATTTTCCAGACGTTCGTTGTCAAGTGCGTTTTTTATATTGCTCTTCTGCACGATTGCCACCAACGTGCAGGCCCAATATTTCGGGCAGAACAAGATGCGGTATAAGTCGCTTAAATTCAGTGTGTATGAGACCCCTCATTTCAACCTGCACTATTATTTGGAGAATGATACATTGGTACGGTGGTTGGCCAAGGAAAGCGAAGTTTGGTACGAACTGCACCAACAAGTATTCCGTGACACCTTTCTCCGCAAGAACCCGATCATTTTATACGCCAACCACCCGGAGTTCCAACAGACCACCACGGTACAGGGTGAAATAGGTGTAGGTACGGGCGGTGTTACGGAGGCCTTCAAAACCCGGGTGGTGATGCCGGTGATGCAGACCAACAACCAAACGAGGCATGTACTTGGCCACGAATTGGTGCACGCATTCCAATATCGTTTGTTGATGGAGGGGGGCGACTCCACCCGCCTGGAAAATATAGGCAATATACCGTTGTGGATGGTGGAAGGGATGGCCGAATATTTTTCAATCGGTAAGAAGGATGCTTTCACGGCCATGTGGATGCGCGATGCTTACCTGAACAACGATATTCCATCCCTGAAGGCGATGACGGAAAACATGAACCGGTATTTTCCTTATCGGTACGGTCAGGCATTCTGGTCCTACATCGGCTCTACATACGGCGATACCGTGATTATGCCGTTATTCAAAGCAACGGCTATGTATGGTTATGAGATGGGGATCAGGCGTGTGTTTGGGTACGACTCGCAGACATTATCCAACCTATGGAAAAATAGCATGATAAACGCCTACCGCAGCCTGCCGGTAGACACGGCAGTGAAGCCGGTGGGGAGGTCGGTGATCAACACGGGGAATTCGGGGCGGATGAACGTTTCGCCAGCCATCTCGCCTGACGGTAAGTACATTGCGTTTCTTTCGGAAAAAAGCTTGTTTAGCATAGATCTCTTCATAGCAGACGCCGAAACCGGTGGAAACATCAAGCGGCTGAGTAGTAAACTCACGAATGAGGACATCGATGAGTATAGTTTTATCGAATCTTCGGGTGCATTTTCCCCTGATAGCCGTAAGTTTGCTTTCAGTGTGTTCAGCCGGGGTAAAAGCAGGCTCATGATAGCGGACGTGCAAACAGGTAAAGAGCTGCTTCTGGAGTCGATGGGAGACATATCGGAGTTTGCCAACATTGCATGGTCGCCAGATGGAGAAACGATTGCATTTTCCGGGTTGCAAAATGGTTACAGCGACATTTACCTTTATAACCTCAACACCAAAATTGTTACGCAGCTTACCAACGATCGCTATTCTGATTATCAACCTAGCTTCTCGCGCGATGGGAAACGTATCGTATTCAGTACAGACCGCGTGTCCCTGCAGTCGGATTCGAGAAGTGTGGATATTCCGATGAATATCTCGATAATCGATGTGGAAACACGCTCGATTTCTGATATTGACGTATTTCAGGGGGCTAATAATTTGAACCCACAATTTTCGGCCGACGATAGCCAGATTTACTTTCTGTCTAATAGCGATGGTTTCCGGAATATGTATCGGTATACCCTAGCTGATGGTAAAGTAGAGCGATTGACTCAGTATTTCACGGGAATTAGCGGTATCACGGAGTACTCACCCGCGTTAAGCCTCTCGGCCAATGGTGATGTATTGTATTCTTACTTCCGCAATAATGGGTATTCGCTTTACAATGCCAAGGAAGAGGAGTTTAGCCCTGTTGAAGTGGATCCATATGTGGTTAACTTTGATGCGGCGATGCTACCCCCCCCCGAAAACCTTGGCGTGGATGTAGTGAATGCGAACTTGAGCAATTTCAACCTGTTCCAGCGCATCGACAGCAACCAAATTGCTGCGGTACCCTATAAACCCAACTTTAAATTGGATTACTTGGCGAACAGTGGGATGGGATTGGCTGTGGGCAGTCGCTATGGTGCCGGCATAGCCAGTGGTATCCAGGGTATGTTTTCGGATATCTTGGGCCACAACCAGATTTTCGCGGCGTTATCCATCAACGGTGAGATCTATGATTTCGGTGGTCAGGTAGCGTATATCAACCAGAAAAGCCGCATCAACTGGGGTGGAGCGATTTCGCATATTCCATATATGTCGGGTTTTTCCATGTATGACGTGCGGGATGTGGGCGGCGGCAGTGAGGAACCGATTTTGGATACTTATATTATTCGGACCTTTCAGCAACAGGCCGAAGCATTCGGTGCCTATCCGTTTTCGAGGCACCACCGCTTTGAGGTGGGCGGTGCGATAGCCCGGTACAGCTACCGGGTGGATCGATGGTGGCAGAGTTATTATTATGGTTATGGCGGACGGGATAAGATATCGAATGAGGAAGCAAGCCAAATTTTCGGCGGTAACTTTAATGCCTTTACCATTGAACAGGTAAATACGTCGTTTGTTGGTGATAATGCCGTGTTTGGGATTGCCGCACCCCTACAGGGTTACCGCTACCGTGTGGGGGCGGAGCAATATTTCGGTGATTATAACTTCACGGCATATACGCTTGACGTGCGGAAATATAATCGATACGCCCCGGTAACGATAGCAGCAAGGGCATATACTTATATGCGTGCTGGCCGTCATGAAAATGCCTTGTATCCGTTGTTCTTAGGTTATCCACATTTGATACGCGGGTATGAAAGTTCTTCTTTCAGAAACAGTACGGGAAGCTTTAACTTCAACAGCCTGATGGGGACACGTATTGCGGTGGTTAACCTCGAATTGCGGCTACCCTTTACCGGACCCGAAAAACTTGCCGTCATCCGGTCCGGTATGTTATTCTCTGATTTGAACCTGTTTTTCGACGCGGGTTTGGCGTGGGATAGCGATTCGAAAGTGGCTTTCAGGAGCACTCCCCGGTTGATCGACTCGCAACCCAATCCGAATGATCCGAGTTTACCGGCGATTGAAACTTATGAACGGATACCTGCCTTAAGTGCGGGTGTATCGCTGCGTGTAAATCTTTTCGGGGCAATGATTTTGGAACCTTATTACGCGTTTCCGTTCCAGCGGTCTGACGTGAAGTTCGGGACATTCGGACTCAATTTCGCGCCCGGTTGGTAATGATTTGTAGCCCTTTGCAAATATGTTGCCCCGGTGTAGGGCCGCCGCCGCAGGAATACCCAAATCCAACCAATTTGGATTATGCCGCCGTATTAAACGCTCTTTCTGCATACGGGTATAGCAACTTAATTCGTTGAACCTGCGTAACGCATCGGTATCGCTTGCAAACGCCTCATGATATACCAATCGTGATACGTTTGCATAGGCATCAAAGAAAAATGTTTTGAGGTCGCGGTAAGTTTTTGCCGCCTTGCGAAGGTCATCCGTCATGCCCACATGCAGGCAATTGCGGTTGCTGTCGGTGAGGATATAAATATAAGTGTTCATGCTGTGGAAAAATTATTTATGCATTAATTTTTGTGTTCCGCAAAAAGTTGCTAACTTTATTGGCACAATAATACTAATTTATTTAGTGGATGCAAATTTATTTTTATTTTTATGTCTAATATTGCTAACAATCTTAAATACCTTCGTAAGAAGAAGCGGCTTACCCAGCAGCAATTTGCAGATGAAATGGGTATAAAGCGTGCATCTGTGGGCGCTTACGAAGAGCGTCGCGCGGAACCCAAATATGAGTTGCTAAAGAAAATTGCCGACTTCTACGATTTGACCATGGATGAGTTGGCCAATGACCACATCAATGATAAATGGAAGCCGACGGCGCGTGGCAATGCTGCTAGTGTCCGCGTGTTGAGCATCACGGTAGATGGTGAGGATAAGGAAAATATCGAATTGGTGCCTGTGAAAGCCAGTGCCGGATACCTGAACGGTTATGCCGATCCGGAGTATATCGCCGAATTGCCTAAGTTCAGTTTGCCGATGTTTAGGCAAGGTACTTATCGCGCTTTTGAAATCAAAGGTGATTCCATGCTGCCGTTGCAGTCGGGCAGTGTGGTCATTGCCGAGTATGTGGAAAATTGGGGTGAAATCAAACCCGGTCAAACGTATGTGGTCATTTCCAGGGATGAGGGCGTGGTGTACAAGCGGATTGCTTTTAAATATAAAGAAGATAAGGGGCTGAAGTTGGTTTCTGATAACAAGAGCTACGAGCCCTATTGGGTTGCGGCCAACGACATCTTAGAGGTATGGAAGGCGAAAGCGTATATTAGTACGCAATTGCCCGAGCCCACCCCAGAGCCGACAATGGAGACCCTAACTGCCATGATGGCGCAGATGCAAAAGACCATCAGCACCGTGGTGGAAAAGAGATGAAAAACGATGGAGCAATGATTTTTGATTTTTAAAGATTTTATTTACCTTTGCATCATCTTGAGAGAGAGGGGACAGCTGTAGTCCCCTTTTTTCATGGTTACTAGTTTGTAAAAGCGTGGGACATTCGATAGAAGATAGAGTTTTCGCCTTGGTTGAGGAGAAGATTGCCGAAAGGGACGACCTCTTCGTGGTGGATGTGAAAATGCATTCAAACGGGTTGTTGGAAGTGCTTGTTGACGGCGACCAGGGTATCAGTATTCAAGATTGTGCTGCCATAAGCCGCTATGTGGGGTTTCAGTTGGAAGAAGAAGATGCGATTCCCCACGCATACCGATTGGAGGTGTCCTCGCCCGGCATCGATCGGCCGTTGGGCATGGTAAGGCAATACCGAAAGAACATCGGTAGGCAGGTCCAGGTATCGATGCAGGGTGGCGTAACCAAAGTGGGTGAATTGCTGGACGTGGCAGACGATGCGATTACCATCGTTGAAACAATAAAGGAAAAGGGGAGGAAAGCTGTGGAACAAGAACAGGTGATACCCCT
>NZ_JBMQOC010000091.1:0-8625 GCF_053550995.1 Parapedobacter sp. | reverse complement strand
GTAGCAGTAAGAGTTTTTATTATCAAGTTGATTTTATGAAGAATGATATAGCACAGAAGGGAAGAGGAGGGCACAGAGGAAAAATGCTTCGCATTTTCAAAATAACTCCGTGAACTCCGGGCACTCACCGACGATGAAGACGACATCCCGACCGGCAAACCGGTAACCGTCGTCGGCATTGTCAGCGAAAGCATCCTATTGGTCACGGGGAAAGCGACAATTAACAATTAACCATTAACCATTAACACACAAGCCGTATGGAATTTTACTTAATCGCCATTGCCGTTGGCATCGTTATTATCTTCGTATTTATCGTTTCGCTGTTTAAGCGATACAAGCGCTGCCCATCAGACCGGATTTTGGTGGTCTACGGAAAGGTAGGGAAAAACGCCGCCGACCTCACCCGTGCCGCCAGATGCATACATGGTGGCGCCGCTTTTATCTGGCCGGTTATCCAAGACTACGCCTTTCTTGACCTTACCCCCATTTCGATAGAGGTGAACCTCACCAGCGCTCTTAGTAAACAAAATATCCGTGTGGATGTACCGTCACGGTATACAGTGGGTATCTCCACAGAGCCAGCGGTAATGATGAACGCCGCAGAGCGCCTGCTTGGGCTGCAACGCCCCGAAGTCCATGAATTGGCCAAAGACATCATCCTCGGACAAATGCGCTTGGTAGTCGCCATGATGGATATTGAGGAAATAAATAACAACCGAGACAAGTTCTTGCACAATATCGCTACCAATGTAGAGGCAGAACTCAACAAGATTGGGCTGAAGATGATCAACGTGAACGTCACGGACATCAAAGACGAAAGCGGCTATATCGACGCGTTGGGTAAAGAAGCTGCCGCGAAAGCCATCAACGACGCCAAAATCCGAGTGGCCGAGCAGGAACGATTCGGCGACGTCGGAAAAACGGAAGCCGAAAAGGAGCGCGACATCAAGGTGGCGGAGATGCAACGTGACCGTGATACCGAGGTCGCCATCGCCGAAAAAGACAAAGAAGTAAGCATCGCCGGCGCGTTAAGGGACGAAAACATCGGCAAAGCCGAAGCCGAGCGGGATACTCGGGTAAAAATAGCCGACGCCAATGCCATCGCCGTGCAAGGTGAAAACCTTTCCAAAATACAAATCGCAGACTCGGAAGCACAACGCCGCGAGCGCGAAGCGGAAGCACTGAAAAAAGCCGTTGCCGCTGAAAAAGTACAACAGGCGAAAGCGCTTGAGGAAGCCTACAAAGCCGAACGACAGGCGGAAGAAGCACGTGCCGAACGCGACCGGGCCGCACAAAACGCCACCATCGTCGTGGCCGCAGAGATCCAAAAACAAAAGGCCATCATCGAAGCCCAAGCCGAAGCAGAGCAGTTGCGCGAGAAAGCGCGGGGCGAAGCGGATGCGATTTTTGCTAAGCTGGAAGCAGAAGCGCGGGGGGTATACGAGATGCTTACCAAACAAGCTGAAGGGCTTAACGAGATTGTCAAATCTGCGGGAAACAACCCCAGGGATGCCGTGCTGCTGCTTATTACCGATAAGCTGCCGGAGCTCGTCAAATTGCAGACGGAAGCCATCAAAAACATCAAGATTGATAAGGTAACCGTGTGGGATGGCGGCAATGGCTCCCATGATGATGGTAAAACATCAACCGCCAATTTCGTATCGGGATTGTATAAATCCGTACCGCCGCTGAAAGACATCTTCGATATGGCGGGCATGGAACTGCCCAATTACCTCGGGGAAACCAAAGACCAGCCGAAAACAGGTGGCATACGCCCCGCCAATAAAGGTAGCAACGGCGGGACTGACGACACCATTCAGGATGCCGAAGAAGTGAAATAACGCACCGAAAACCCCGCACGTCTCTTGAAACCTGCGGGGTTTTTACTTACCTTTGCCTACCAATGGCAAAAGTGTTCACCATATGGCTCATGCTTGTGTATGCGTTCTCGGCTACGGGAGCTAGTGTACACCTCCACTACTGCTGTGGAAAATTACAGCATCTGACCGTAGCGAACGAGCCTGCTGCCAACCACGGTGATTGTAAGCTGTGCCTCGACGACGGCAATAGCCATACCGATCGCAACAATAGCCTGCCTTGCAGTGCCGATGTCCAATCACAAGACCATTGCCAGGACATCAAGGTGGATGCCCCAAAAAACACGGGCGACCACCTACCGAGCAGCGATAATAAACTCTTGAAAATACAGCTACTGGGGTTACCTGTCTTTTCGCTGATCCATAGGGCAGATGTCCCGCTAGGCAACTGCGATACAATTGAAACAGCAAATGCTCCACCTCGTGCCGGAACCACCCCTCTCTTCATCCGGTACTGCGCTTATCTCATTTGATTAACCCACCCAACTAGAACCAACGGACGAAGCGGATAGGCTACGTTCATTGTGCCTCGTTGCACAACATTTCATTTATAGATGTTTAGGGTTGAAATCAAATACAACAATGACATATTTCATTAAAACGAATATCATAATATATATGCTGCTGGTCGTGGCCGTTGGGTCAGCCACAGCCCAAAACAGCACATCGGTCTTTACGGTTAGCGGCATTTGCGGCATGTGCAAAGCGCGGATTGAGAAAGCTGCAGATAGCATAGGTTTGACCCGGGCCACTTGGGATGCAAGTACCCAAATGCTCACCCTCGACCATACAAAAGCGTTCGACGTGGAGGCCGCCAAACGGCGGATCCTTGCCGCAGGGCATGATACGGATAACCTTAGGGCCAATCAAGCGGCTTACGAAAAGTTACCGGCCTGCTGCCAATACCACGACGAGAAAAACGTCCATAAATCCGGTGGCCGGGATGGTCACACGGTAACCGGCGTCATCATGCGGGAAAACGACCGGGGCGAACTCAGCCCAATCGTGAACGCCAACGTACACTGGCTGGAAGATCCAGCGATAAATTCCCGTTCCGACGAATCAGGTGTGTTCCGGATCGCACATGATGCCGCCTACAAGCGGCTCATCATCGGCCATGCGGGTCTACAGCCCGACACGATAACCGTAAGCGACCCCCAGGAAGTGGTGGTCGTGACCGCCCAAGACAACGTCTTAGCGGAGGTGACCGTATCGGCGCGGCGCCGCTCCAACTATATCGCCGCACTCAGCCCCACCCGACTTGAGGTGTTGACAGCGCAAGAACTGTTCAAGGCCGCCTGTTGCGACCTGAGCGAGAGTTTCGAAACCAATGCCTCCGTTGATGTGGTGAGCAGCGACGCGGTAACGGGCAGCAAGCAGATCCAGATGCTGGGGCTCAGCGGAAACTACACCCAGCTAACGGTGGAGAACCTACCAGGACCGCGTGGGCTGGCCACCCCCCTCGGGCTTAACAGCATCTCAGGGACCTGGATCGAATCCATCCAGATCGGAAAAGGTATCGGCTCCGTGGTGAACGGCTTCGAAAACATCGCCGGCCAGATCAATGTGGAGCTAAAAAAGCCGGGCACGTCTGAAAAACTGTTTTTCAATGCCTATGGCAACAACATGGGCCGTACCGACGTCAACCTCAACCTGGCGCACAGCTTTAATGAACGTTGGGCCGGCAGCCTGTTGCTGCACGATAATTTCATGTACAACAAACGCATGAATTTCAGTGATAATGGTTTCCGCGATGCGCCGGTGGGCAATCTATTTTCGGGCGTAAGTCGCTGGAAATATGAAGACGGCAAAGGATTCATCTTGCAATTCGGCGTCAAATTCCTCAGCGATGACCGCACGGGTGGTGAAATTGATTTCAACCCCGCCACGGATAAACTGACACAGAACAGGTACGGACTCGCCTTCGACATCGAGCGTTATGAAGCGTTCGCTAAAATAGGTTATGTTTTTCCTCAACATACACAGCGCAGCATCGGGTTGCAGTTGTCGGGCACTGCGTATAACCAAACTTCCTATTTCGGTATACGCACTTACGATGCGGACCAACAGAATGCCTACGCCAATTTGATTTACCAAGACATCCTGGGCACCGTGGTGCATAAGTATCGTACAGGGTTAAGTATGCAATACGATCGTTATGATGAACGGTACCTTGCCGAACAATTCGGACGGACGGAGGTGGTTCCGGGCGCCTTCTTTGAATACACATTTAGCCCATCAGACAAATTCGACGTGGTCGCCGGTATCCGCGGCGATTATAATAACCTATACGGTTGGTTCGCTACCCCACGTCTGCACTTACGCTACCAACCCATAGCGGGAACCACCTTCCGGCTAAGCGGTGGACGCGGACAACGTACCGCTAATATCTTCGCGGAGAACACGGCAGCACTGGCCAGCGCCCGAATCGTCCGCATCGTTGCTGCCAATACCGCGGAAAACGCCTATGGCCTCAAGCCGGAAGTGGCCTGGAATACTGGCATCAGCTTCGACCAATCGTTCCGTTTGTTCCAACGGGAGGCTTCATTCAGTACCGAGTTTTTCCGGAATGATTTCACCAATCAGGTGGTGGTCGACTACGAAAACCCACGGGAACTGGCGATTTACAACCTCGATGGCCAATCCTATTCGAATAGCCTGCAAACGGAACTTCGATTCATGCCCCTTCCCCACTTTGAAACGCGGTTGGCCTATCGTTTCTTCGACGTGAAGACAACGTATAGCGACAAGTTGCTACAGAAGCCACTTGTGGCGCGCCACCGGGGTTTCGCAAATCTGGCTTACACCCCACACAGCGGTGGGTGGCATTTCGACTACACACTGAATATTACAGGGCAAAAACGGTTGCCATCCACGGCGGCGAACCCGATTAATTACCGGATGTCCGACTACTCGAAAGCATATGTGACCATGAATGCCCAAGTGAGCAAAACAATCGGTAAGGTACGGCCCTTCGATCTCTATATCGGCGGTGAAAACCTAACCAATTTCTTCCAACAGAACCCGGTATTGGCAGCCGACCAGCCATTCAGTGAGTTCTTCGATACCTCCCTGCTATGGGGGCCGCTAACCGGCAGGATGTTCTATGCGGGGATAAGATTTAGCCTAGATTAAAGGAATAAGCTGCCTTTAATCTAAGCATTGACCAATCGCTCGATATCGAATTTCTTCATGTTCATAAATACTTCCATCACCCTTTCTGCTCGGTCGGGGTCGGCGAGCAGTTGGGGGAGGATGGTAGGCACTACTTGCCACGAAACACCGAACCGGTCTTTCAACCAGCCACAATGGCTTTCTTTGCCCCCATCGACCAATCGAGACCAATAGTAGTCCACTTCTTCCTGCGTTTCGCAATCGACAACCAATGAAATGCCCTCCGTAAACGTGAACGGCTGCGGCACGGCACTGTCCATAGCCATGAAACACTGACCGAGCAACCGGAATCGGCCATGCACCACCGTCGCATCCAGGTCTACCTGCCCCGGCCCGTACTCGGCGACCATTTCAACTTCCGAACGATCGAACAGGGACGTGTAATACCGAATAGCGTCTCGAGCCTTCCCCTGCTGTTCGCCGCAAAACATCCATAGAGGTACAACCCGTTGCCCCACTGCATGGTGATCCCCCAAACTCAATTGCCACGAAATGCCAAAACGATCCTGCACCCAACCGTACTGCGCACTCCAATCGTACTTATCCAGGGGCATGAAAACAAACCCACCGTCGGCGAGCGCTTCCCATACCCGCCGGATTTCCCCTTCGTCTTCAAGCGTCACGTAAAACGATATCGCAGCGGTAGGCTTGAATTGAGGGCCTCCGTTCAATCCCATGAACTTCACCCCATCGATCTCAAACGTCACTACCATCGGCGTGTCGGCGGTAATTCCCGAATTTTTAAAAACCGAGCAATAAAAATCGGCAGCGGCCTTCGCATTGCCATCAAACCAAAGACAAGGATAAATTGTATTCTTCATAATCGATCCGTTTTTGAAGCCACTTAGGCATGACTTCACTTTCAATAGCACAAAATTACAGGAATGCCGTAAAAGAAAGCAGTGTGAAAACGACAACTAGCAGGGGTATTTGCGACAATCCCATTGGAAGCGATCACGCAGCGTACGGCTTAATGTCGCCGTGGGCAGTCCCATCACATTGGTGTAGGAGCCGACGATACCTTCAATGGCCACGGCACCTATCCACTCTTGGATACCGTAGGCCCCCGCTTTGTCAAAAGGCTGGTAATGTTCGATATAATAGTCTATCTCTTCTGGTAATAGCGATCTAAAACGTACTTCGGTCACCTCATGGAATAGCTCGAAACGCTTTTTGTGCAGCAACGCCACCGCCGTAATCACTTCATGCACCCTACCGGACAGGCGCATCAACATCTCGATAGCCTGCGCCTTGTCTACTGGCTTACCGAGGACCTGACCATCGATCACGACAATCGTATCGGCGGCGATGACCAATTCATCTGCGGCATCGTGCACGAAGGCTGCCGCCTTGTTCTCGGCAATATGGCGCACGGCAGATACCGGATCGAAATCGGCCGGAAATGATTCGTCTATAGCCCGCACCATCACCTCGAATGGAATACCCATCTGCGACAGCAACTCATGGCGGCGAGGCGATTGTGAAGCAAGGATAACCTTCATGTTAACCGCATTTTTGGAGTGGATCCCATCACGTCCCAAGTGCCGTGGAGCTTCATTACTTTCTCAACAACGTCGCGTACCGCTCCGCCCCCACCCCGGCAATGCGAGACATAAGTAGCTACCTCCTTCACATCTTCCACGGCATCTATCGGGCACGCGCCAAACCCCGCGATTTCCATAGGACGCAGGTCGGGGATATCGCTTCCCATATACAGCACCTGTGCACCGGCCAACCCTTTAACTGCCATCCAGTCACGCAATACCGTGCTTTTGTCACTTTCGTTGAGAAACACGTCATTTATTCCGATTTCTTTCATAAAACCCATCATACCGGTCCCCTCCCTTTCGCCGACAATGGCTATCGGATACCCATGTGCCGTCGCTACCCGCAGCGCATAATAATCGCGACTATGGATGCGGCCATACAGACGCTCCCCGTCGGCCATCCAAATTCCCCCATCTGTGCAAACACCATCCACGGCGAATAGGAAAGCCTTAACCTGTTTAAACCGATCAAATAACACCATACCTTGTTAATAAAAGCCAAACTTAATACAAAATCGACAACCTGCACATGTACGATCAAAAAAACTTGCCGTCTACAAATCCGGACATGTTGTACGGAGAAGTGACACCCCACCACCGATGGTAGGGGTCATAGCCCTCAGCCTAGCGGTGTATTTAAAACACTAAGCATCTCTTTATCCAAATTTGGCACGGGGTTTGATACTAATCTCATAAATGCGCGAATAATGATTATTCAACGCAGATTGAGCAGACGTTCTTTTGACAATTTCTCGACAAAACTTGTTTAGAAAATAAAAAAAAGCACGTACCTTTGCAGAAAGGTTTTACACCCGGGTGATACCGGGGATTTAGATTGTCTTTTCATAATTTAGGTTTATAATTGGTTAGTAACAAACCCCGGTGCCCATCACCGGGGTTTTGTTTTTTTTAGTTTTTCTTGCCGTCACTTTTCCCTTGATTATCACCAGGCTTGGCAATGGATCCGCGCATATCTGTATCGGCTTGGATGTTTTGCATCCGGTAATAGTCCATCACGCCAAGGTTACCGCTACGGAATGCCTCAGCCATCGCGAGGGGCACCTGGGCTTCCGATTCGATTACTTTTGCACGGGCCTCCTGTGCCTTCGAACGCATTTCCTGCTCGGACGCCACAGCCATCGCCCGGCGTTCCTCTGCGCGCGCGTTGGCCACTTTCAAGTCAGCCTCCGCTTGGTCGGTTTGCAGTTTCGCCCCGATGTTCTCACCGATGTCAATGTCGGCGATATCAATGGAAAGGATCTCGAAGGCCGTGCCGCTGTCCAAGCCCTTGGCCAGTACGGTCTTTGAAATTCGATCGGGGTTCTCCAGTACTTCCTTATGGTTGGCCGCCGAGCCAATGGTCGTCACGATCCCCTCCCCTACACGGGCCAGAACAGTCTCCTCACCTGCCCCACCTACCAACTGGTTGATATTGGCACGCACGGTCACCCTGGCCTTGGTAATAAGTTGGATACCATCCTTTGCTACGGCGGCGACCGGCGGCGTGTTGATGACCCGTGGATTGACCGATAGCTGTACCGCATCAAACACATCACGGCCGGCTAAATCAATCGCCGTGGCCAACTTGAAATCCAACGGGATGTTTGCCTTATCGGCAGAAATCAAGGCTTTGATCACATTATTGACATTGCCGCCCGCCAAATAATGGGTTTCGATTTCGTTTGATGTGATATCCAACCCTGCCTTAGTGGAGGTAATCATGGCATTGGTAACCAAGGCTGGTGGAACCTTACGCAACCTCATCAGCAGCAGGTTGAGCAGGTTGATGCGAACGCCCGATAGTTGGGCCGTAAACCAAAGGTTTACAGGAAGCAGGTACAAGAGCACAAAAAAGGCTACAATCGCTCCTACAATAATCAAAATGGGGGTGAAACTGGGATCCATAAGGTTCAATACGTTTTATAGTGCATATAATGTTCCTAAAGGTAGGACTTTTTTACAGGTAATTCAAAAAAATCCGCTTTCCCCCCACTCAAGAGGCTGCCCAGCCGCAGCACGGGCTACCG
>NZ_JBMQOC010000090.1:0-22165 GCF_053550995.1 Parapedobacter sp. | reverse complement strand
CCGTCATGCCTACATCGGGTTTCGAGCACGAAAACACCAAAGCAACGCCTATGAAGGCAACAAATCTTAGGTTTTTCATCGTTTACTACATTTAATCACCAATCTGTTGGATGAATTGCTCCAGGTCCATCTCCTTGGGCAACCCCAGTTTCTGTTTTAGTCGGTACTTAAACATGCGCACACTCTGCGTTTCTATGTGTAGGGTTTGCGCAATCTGCTTCGTATCCATCTTCAGATAGATATAGGTACAATATTTCTGGTCGAGCAACGTCAGCTTCTGTACCGCTTGGTTGTTCAGCTGTTTGAAAAATCCGGGATGCAGCTCCTGCAACTGTACCTTTATTTTTTCAAAATCGGTATGGAGGAGTGTCTCTTTCTTCAACAGCTTACGGATCAGGTGTGCATCGCCTTCTTTAAGTTTGTCGCGAATCTGATTAAGGGTGTCGTTTTTCCGTTCAATGATCACGGAATTGGCCAGTGCTTCTTTTTGCAGTTGCTGCCGCTGCAATTCCAGCAGCTCCTGCTCGGCCTTAAGCCGCGCCTGCTCCTCCTTCTCCATCTTCAGTTGCATGGCTGCGTAGCGTTGGGCCTCTTCCTTTTCCCAGGCCAACTTCCGCTCGCGCTCCCTTGAATAACGGAGCTTGAAGCGGTACGAGGTGAACATGAACACCAGGCCGATCAGCAAGGCCAGCGCCAGGCCGCCATAAAGATAGTTTTGCCGTTTTCGGAGTGCAGCGGTTTCGGCAAGGAGTTTCAGCTGCCCGTCTTTCTTGTCGGTTTCGTATTGGATTTCCAACCGCTGTGCATTAAAAATCTGTTCTTGGTTAAAGATTTGTTTGAGTTTCGCTTCGGCAGCCTGTTGGTACCCAAGCGCTGCCTGGACGTCGCGCTTTTTCACGGCTATATCGGCCAGGGCCTTAAATAGTGAATATTCCTCCTTCGGATAGGCCCTGTTGTGCTGGTGTATGCGGCTCACGGCCTGCAACAGGTAGGCCTCCGCCTGCGGAATGTCATCCTCTTCCATCGCAAAGCCGCTTTTGATACCCAGAACATTCACCCACATATCTTCAGCTGCGCGCCCCCGGTTCAATTCTTCCTCCGCAATCGCAAGGTAGACCTCCGCCTGTTCTTTCCGTTCGTCAATGGGATTATCTGCGTATACCAGAAAGTAATTAGCGAGGTTGATACAGGTAATCGTAAGGGTGTTGCCGCCCACTTTTCCGGGGTGTTCGCGTTGGATAAGAAAAGACCGGCGGAGGTAGTGGAACATGCTATCGAGGCTTGCCGGTTTTTTTGACCGCTTATACGCCGCGGAATGCATGCTGTACATGCCGTTCAGCGCGTTGGCTACCAAATCGGGCCGGTCAGCCTTTTCGGCGAAATACGCGCACTTCCGGATGTATTGCCCCATTTTCTCTTGGTCGTCCCATTTACTGTGTGCGCCATAAAGCAGGTAGTTGAGGTAATACGCTGTTACCGGCTGGTCTTCGTGGCCTTCGAGGTAAGTCAAACCGGTCAACGCATCCTTCACCACTTGGTCGGGCTTATTGAGGTGATTGTTCAGGTGGGCGCTTGCCCGGTATGCCAATGCCTTGGCGGGGTCGCTTACCGCGTATGCCATACTGCTGTCCAACAGCCGCTTCCCCAGCAATAGGCTATCGCACGAAACGTAGATCCCGCTTTGATGGGCGTAGAGGTAAGCCAGATCATCCGCATTGCCGGTGTTGCGGCCGATGGCCTCGTGAAGGACTTCCAGCGCTTTCTCCGATTGGTTGTCCAACTGCAATTGCTCTATTTTTTCAATGGCAGCACGCGTATCGGCCGTAATAGATTGTGCCCACGCCAACGCATGACCGGCCAGTATCGCAAAAAGGCATCCGATTATTTTACCCATTTCATTGCAGCAGATAGTGGTTATCCCGTGCAATGATAACCTATTTTTCTGAAAAGTCTGCCCAAGGGAAACAGTAAATATCGATTTTCAATGAGCCGGGGCGATGGTACTGAAGCGATAATTAAGTATGTTTGCCCGAAATGACAACGATACGCTTTGCACTACTCTGCTCGTTTACGCTAATAGCGGGTACCCCAACAGATAAGCCATCTGCCCAATTCCCAAGGCCGGTCCATCTATCCATCTCCATGGATGCCACAGCAACCGCCGCCCTGGCCGACCAGAACCTGCAACGTGCCATGGAGCTCGCCGACAGCGCTTTTACCCATTATTTTACCGGCGATGGCATGGCGATGGCGAGGTACTACGACCCCTACACCGGCGTACGCTCGGAAGAGAAAGGGAGCGTGTGGATGTATACCGCTGCCATTGAAGCCACGAACGCCCTCTTGCATGCGCTCGAAATACAGGGTGCCTATGGCAAGCCGCGGCTCTACGAAATACATGGTAAACGTTACCGCGACAGGCTTGCGCGGCTTTACGAGAACCTAGGGTACTATCGCGGTACATTCGAGCTTACCTCGTTTACACAAACCCGCGAGTGGTCGGTCTACGGCGTGCACCGTGCCCCTACCAAAGGTGGGGCGAAGGTGGCCGGAAAGGAAAACGTATACGACGACCAGCAGTGGTTGGTGCGCGAGCTGCTCCATTCGTACCAACTTACGGGCGAGCCAAAATACCTTGAAGAAGCCGAATACCTTACGGCATACATATTAGACGGGTGGGATTGTACGCTCGATGCGTCCGGCAAAGAACATGGGGGCATCCCTTGGGGTCCGGGATACACCACGAAGCACGCGTGCAGCAATGGGCCGATCGTTAGTCCATTGGTGTGGCTGCACGAGCATTATGCGGGGAGCGACGATGAAATCACCCGTCGCTATATTACGCCAGACGGCAGCCGTAAAGCTACCACCATGAAAAAGGCCGACTATTACCTGCGGTTTGCCGAGTCGGTTTATGCTTGGCAGAAGGCGCATCTTCTCCGGACCGATGGCGTATATGACGATTTCCTGGGTGGCTGCCGCGATTGCGGCATCCGTTACGAAAAAGTGGATGGCGTGCCTTACCGGGCGCATACACCGCTCCATGACCCGGTAGGGCCTCCATATTCATATAATTCGGGTTCTCCGCTATCCGGCGCAGTAGATCTCTATCGCGTTACCGGAAAGCGGGAATATCTCGACGATGTGAAACAGCTTGCTGATGACAGTTTTCAGTATTTCGCAAAAAGGAGTAATCAATTGCCTGATTACTATGAATTTGAAGTAAAAGGATTCAACAATTGGTTCAATGGGGTGCTCCTGCGCGCATACCTTGAAGCCCACCCGGTGTATGAAGGGGTGGGACGCTACATCCAGCCGTTCCAACAAAACCTAGATTACGGGTATACGCACTTCCGGCACAAAGGCATCCTTCCGCCGGACCTACTCGGTGGATGGGGTGAGGACCGCCGAGTGGAAGGCATGTTCGCTTTTACGTTTGCGGCAGAATATGCACTTCTCTCCGCGTATGTACTGGAAAAGGAATAACCCCTTGAACCAGGGGGGTTATGAGGTCTATAAACGGCAGTGAGCCTTATGTTTGATAAAATTTAATTTAAGCAAATGGACATGGAATTTCGTGCTATGGGTAACACGGGAATCGTAGAAATCGTTGCTGATAAAATCATCATCAACGATGCTGAAGACGGTGTAGACCTGATTGGAAATGTATATTACCAAGGGTTCGATAAAGTCGTCATTTACCAGGAAAACTTATCGCCCGATTTTTTTGACCTGAAAACGGGCCTCGCGGGAGAAATCCTACAGAAATTCTCGAACTATCGCATTCGGCTGGCCATCGTGGGCGATTTCAGCATATATCGCAGCAATAGCCTTCAGGATTTCATCCGTGAAAGCAATACCGGCAAACTGGTAAACTTCTTTTCGACTAAAGAAGAAGCGCTCAATCGGCTGTCGGTGTAGACCTTTCATCGGGGCAATTCGGGGCGACGTGTAAAATCCAAAAACATGCGATGGCTATTCCCACGTCGAATACTGTCCGATATGGGACACTAGGTGTTCGATATCGGACACTCATACTTACAACAATTATCGTAAAATGCTTGCAGTTAAAACCTTAGTTATTTGGCCTGATAACTGTATTGTTAGTTGAGGGAACAGCAATGTCCAACATGCAATTCAAAATCACACTTCGGCATCTATGGCGTAATCGTTTGTTTACGGCCTTGAATATCGTAGGGCTGGCCGTCGGCATCAGTGCCTGCTGGATGATCTTCGTTATTGTCAATTATGAAGGTCGATTTAATAAACGTATACCGGATGGCGACCGTGTCTTCCAGGTAGTGAGTAGCATTGCCGGTGTGCCTCGCCCGATGATAGAGTTTGTAGCAGACGAGATTGCCGGGGTTGAACTGGCCGTGCCCGTTCATCTCCAAACAAAACATGATGGTCATGGAGAGGGGTTAGATGCCACCATCATCGACGATCCGGAGAAGCAGATTGCCACGATTAGCCAATACTTCGATCTGGTTCACTATGAATGGTTAACCGGCGATAAAGCGACGGCCCTGGATGCGCCCAATAAAGTCGTGCTGACGCAAAGCCGTGCGAGCCAGTATTTCCCCGGGACGGATTTACAGGACATCCATGGGCGCACCTTGATGTATAACGACTCCATACCCTATATCATATCGGGTATTGTTGCCGATCTCCCTTACGAAAGCAGCTTCGAATGGCAAGAGTTCTTCCGCGTGGAGTTAACCAGCGACTACCGCTGGGCAGATTCCTGGAACGTAAGCAGCGTTAACGAACTTCTATACGTGAAACTGAAGGCCCACGTTGCTGCGGAAGAAGTCGGCCGCCGGATCGACGCCATCAACACGATGCATAATAAGGAGAACTTCGAAAAATACCAGTATACACAAACCTATCGGTTACTCCCCCTGTCGGAGTTCCACTATGCTTCTGCTATCGGCGGCATGCAGCACCGAACGGTGGACAAGGCAGTGTTGTACGGGCTCGTTGGGATTGCCCTGTTTCTTATACTGCTGGCGGTAATCAATTACGTTAATCTCAGTACGGCACAACTGCCGCAGCGTGCATTGGAAATCGGCGTACGAAAAACATTGGGCGGCAACCCCCGCCAGCTGATTGGCCGATTCCTCTTGGAAACGTTCGCCATTACGTTGGTGGCGGCATTACTCTCCATCGTGCTTTCCGCGGTATGCTCCCACTTGCTAGCCGACTTTATGCCGCCGAATATCCGGCTGTATGATCACATGGGTTCGAAACTACTCTTTCTGACCGCCCTGATTGCGGTGGTCACGCTGTCCGCCGGAATCTATCCAGCGTGGCTGGTAACCCGTGTACGAACGGTGAACATTCTGAAACCACAGGCGGCGAACTTCATGGGGGCCGGTCGGATCAGTTTGCGCAAATCCCTGGTCGTTTTCCAGTTTATCATCGCTATGATATTTATCAGTTGCTCCCTCATCATCGGTGAACAGCTGCGATTTGCCCTGACGAAGGATTTGGGTTTCGGACGCGAAGCGGTGCTATCGCTCAATGTACCCGCACGTATCCATCAGCAGCAAATGAACAAAGAAAAGCCGTTGCTGATGAAGCAAGCATTGGCGTCCTATCCGGAGATTGCTTCCGTATCGATAAGTGACCCGCCTATGGATGATATGCTGGGCCACACCACGTTTTTCCGCCAAAGGGATACCGGCTTGATGGAGGTTTGGTCGGGTGCAAAGTACATTGACGAAGATTACCTGCATACTTTTAGCATGGAGGTATTGGCCGGAAGCAATATCGACGTAACAAAGGCTACGCCGGGGTTAATTTTAAACAATGCTGCCGTCAGCGCCTTTGGTTTTAAGTCGCCTCACGATGCCATAGGAAAGATGCTCATTAGCGGGTCCAGCCCCGAACCGAAGCCTATTGCGGCTGTAGTGCCGGATTTCCACCAGCAAGATTTCAGGAACCCGATGAGCCCTGTGGTACTGATGTTCGGCTATCACATGCAGCGAGATATCCATATCAAACTAGCCTCGACCAACCCGGAAGGTTGGCACCATGCGATTGAAAAGATTGAAACAGCGTGGCAAGGGATATATCCCGGGGTACCTTTTACATTCCGCTTCTATGATGAGGTTATCTCCGCATTATACACGAAAGAACGTCAAACGTCGACATTGGTCAATGCCGCCACCGGCATTACCATCTTCATCAGTTGTTTAGGGCTATTTGGACTCGCCACGCTGACGGCTTTCCAGCGTACCAAGGAGATCGGCATCCGCAAGGTGCTGGGTGCTTCGGTATCGGGCATTGTAACCATGTTGTCTAATGATTTCGTGAAACTAGTACTCGTAGCGGTGGTTATCGCATCGCCCATCGCCTGGTGGGCGATGAATAAATGGCTCGATGACTTCGCCTACCGTATCGACATCCAATGGTGGATGTTTGCGGTGGCCGGACTGGCAGCGGTGGTGATTGCGCTGCTCACCGTAAGCTGGCAGGCCATACGGGCAGCGGTAGCCAATCCGGTGGATTCACTGCGGGATGAATAGAAAAATTCGTCGTAACGCTATACGATGCCTTCCAATATTTCACGTACCTCATCAGCGGTAGGGTTTACCGCTAGGATCGTGCCCGAGGCATCTACCAACACCATGGCTCCGCCTTGGTTAGTAATACCATATTTGGTCCATACGGCATATTTACTTTCCAGATCAACAAGGTTGGTCTGCCAAGGCAACTTTTCCCGCTCCAACAAAGCATGCAAGGCCTCCGTATTCCGTATTTCCCGGGCCACATTAATAATATCGAACCCCTGGTCTTTGAAAGCTTCATATATAGGTACCATCGTACGCGTCTTTTCGATACAAGGACCGCACCATGAAGCCCAAAAGTTCAGCAACGTGATTTTCGGCGCGAGAAGGCTATCTGCCAGCACGCGGGTGCCTTGCAGGTCATCCGCATGGAAGCTGATGTATTGCTTGCCTTCTTCCAATTGGTATCTTCCATTGAGGTAAGCACCGATCATTTCCGTATAGGGGTTGTCGGGGAACCGGGCAGCAAAATCAGGGTAATGTTTTTTGGCCAAACGGTATATATCATCGCTGTCGGTGGCAATCAACAATTCCTTGATAAGCTGATAGGATACCAGCGTGGGATGCCCGCTGATGTATGCATCATGCAGGTTTAAATACGCTGTTTCCAGCAGTGAATCTTTAACCGCCCCCGTTTCTGTCTGATACGGGAGGCTATCAAGTTCGGCCTCCCGTTTTGCTAACCGTTGGCCGATGCTTAATCTAGCCTTATGGTACTCATTGGTTAATGGGCTTCCTGAGACGGTATTTTCCATGTAACGTTCGCCCGAATGGAGGGTAACGTAGACATTCTCCCCGGAAAAGACCACAAAGGGGCGCAGGTGCCCGGCTTCGAAATTTTCTTCGGGAATCAGCATGTATGCTTCCGGGTGGCCTACTGGAAGGATCAGTTGGAATTTCCCATCAATGACCGGAACCAGGATTTGGCGGGCATAGGGATGTTCGTGCGCCTTCGCAAAAACGATATGTTTACTTTTGCCACCCATCAGTTCGCCGGAAATCATCCAGCTGGGCTGCAGAGCGCCCAGCACCATGGGTTTTGCGGTGGTTTCCTGGCCTGTGGCTAGGTTGGTCCTTACCATCATACAAATGGTCAACAATGCAATTAGGGTCGGTCTCATGCGATATGAATTGGTTACCATTACTCTATAAACTGCTATTAATGAGGGATTACGAAGGTAGCCAATGGAGCGTGCGCAAGGTAACCTTTTAACATTTTTAACATACTGTAGGCGCACCGAGGGAATGTGAAAATGCATGGATCCACCTGAACCTAGACGTTCAATTGTTCGATAGTGAACATGGGGTGTTCGATATCGAACACTTTAATGGTCAATGAACTTTATAACCAGCACGTATATAAGCCTTTATCCGTTTGGCCTAATAACTGTATGCTTTTCAACGCATTGTACGGTACGAAAAGTAATAAAGATAAGGTGCTGTACATATAGCTGATCTTTCTGCTTGTACTTTGAGTAGCCGTGGCCAATCCGGTTGCGTCTTTACAGGATGGGTAATTTGTTAGATTAAAGATAAAAAGAGCAAAAGTAAAGATATAAAATGATTAAGAACTTCCTCACCACCACGGCACGCCACCTTTGGCGTAAAAAGCTCTTCACCGGTTTGAATATGCTGGGGCTATCCATCGGTATCAGTTCGGCTCTCGTTATTTCCCTAATTGTCTATTATGAGTTCAGCTTTGATACATTCCAACAGGATAACGACCGAATATATCGCGTCGTGCTCGATGCCAATTTTAACGGCTTCAAAGGTCATAGCGCCGGTGTGCCAGCACCCTTGGGCCGTACCATTCAAAAATCACTTACAGGCATCGAACAGACGGTTCCTGTATTCCAATTTCCGGGAGATGCCACGGCCAATATACGTATTGAAGGAGATAACGCTTCCGAACCCCGCCTATTCAAAAAGCAACGGCATATTGTCTTTACCAATAGCGAATATTTCAACTTGTTGGGTTACCGTTGGGTGAGTGGAGGACAAGCGGACGCCATCGAACAGCCATTCACGGTTGTGCTCACCGAAAGCCGTGCCCAACTTTATTTTCCAGATTTCCCACCCACTGCGGTCATCGGCAAACGCCTTGATTATAATGATATCACCTTAACCGTAGCCGGTATTGTCCGTGATCTGGATAAACCAACGGATTTTCGGGGCAAGGAGTTCATTTCCCTGGCCACCATTCAGGCAGCAACGCCTTTGAAAGACAATTTCATGATGGATGTCTGGAATGATTGGATGGCCTATTCACAACTTTTCATTAAATTATCGGAAGGCTATGCTGCGTCGGCTATCCAAACGCAACTCAACAATTTCTATCAGCGCCACAACGCCGAAAGCGGCAGGGAGATTACGCTGAGACTGCAACCGTTGCACGATATCCACTTCAACACCAACTACCCCAGTGTTGACGGGCGCACTGCACAGCGCTCTACCTTATACGGCCTGATGGCCGTGGCGGCCTTCCTGCTGCTGCTCGGCTGCATCAATTTCATCAACCTCACCACTGCACAGGCGTCCCAACGGGCCAAAGAAATAGGCATTCGCAAAACCATGGGTAGCTCAAGGCTTCAGCTTATTAAGCAATTTATGGGAGAAACGCTACTCATTACAGGCATTGCCACTCTTTTGTCGGCACTTGTTATGCCGGTCATCTTACAGTTATTTTCTGCGTATATCCCCGAAGGGCTCACGGCCGACTTGGTCTTCCAAACGGGGTACTTACTTTTGCTTCTCCTCCTTGTTATACTTATCAGCTTTCTTTCGGGATGTTACCCTGCCCTGGTATTATCGGCTTATGCGCCGGTATCCGTGCTGAAAAACCAGCTATCGCATTTCACAGGGCAGACCCGCCACGCAGGCATGCGCAAGATACTGACGGTATCCCAATTCACCATCGCCCAATTTTTCATTATCGCAACGCTCATTGTCAGCAAGCAGGTAAGTTATTCAATTGATTCCGAGATGGGGTTTGACAAAGAAGCGGTTCTCAAATTTGATACCCCGAGGGATACCGTTGGAACCCACCGGACACAATTGCTGCATGCCGTCCAAGCTGTTCCGGGCGTAGCGTTGGCAAGTACCGGCTTTCTCGCTCCCGCTGACCGGGGAATGTCCTTTACCAATATTGCCTATCATAATGGAGAGGAAGAACTAAAACCCCTTGCCCAGATCCGTTGGGGCGATGAAAATTACCTAAGCGTATACCGTATTCAATTGGTGGCGGGCAGGAACATATTACCGGGCGACTCTACCAAAGAGCTTCTTGTCAACGAGCAATTTGCTCGTGAAATAGGCTTTCTGTATCCTCAAGAGGCATTGGGTGAATTCCTCACCTGGAACGGCAGGACCGTGCCCATTGTAGGTATCATGAAAGATTTCCATGATTTATCCACCCGGTCGTCCATCAGTCCGCTGGTGTTTGAAAAAAATAACGGATCGACCTTTCACATCCGGCTTAAGCCAAACCGCGATGGGCAGTCGTGGAGTGATGCCCTGGCCCGCATACAAAAGGCTTACCACCAGGTATACCCCGATGAGGATTTCAATTATCAATTCGTAGATGAGATGATTGCCCAATTTTATGAGCGTGAACAAACTACGGCCGGCTTATTGGCTTGGGCAATGTCGCTTTCCATATTCATCAGTTGCCTCGGGCTGTTGGGATTGGCCATCTTTACCATCCATACGCGTACTAAAGAAATCGGCATCCGCAAGGTGCTGGGTGCTTCGGTATCGGGCATTGTAACCATGTTGTCTAAAGATTTCGTGAAACTAGTACTCGTAGCGGTGGTTATCGCATCGCCCATCGCCTGGTGGGCGATGAATAAATGGCTCGATGACTTCGCCTACCGTATCGATATCCAATGGTGGATGTTCGCGGTGGCCGGATTGGCGGCGGTAGTCATCGCGCTGCTTACCGTAAGCTGGCAGGCTGTCCGGGCCGCAGTGGCCAATCCGGTGGATTCACTGCGGGATGAATAGAAAAATTATGGCGCAAGATTTTCGAGGTCATCTAAATCCTTTGGACGACCACTTTGCTTTTTGGCCTCCAAGAGGCTGTCCTTATGTATCGTACGAATCCGTAGGTCATCGTCTTCGAAATAGACGGCATGCTTAGTGGATTGGACGTCAATATTGCAAAAGTAATAAATTTAGGTCAGGACTAAAAACAAGCGGTAAACCCTGTCGACGCCTTGCGGGCTGAATAGAAAAATTCGTATTATTGATATGAAAATGAAATCGATGAGATTACGAATAATTTCAGGACTTGTTGGCTCCATGTTGCTGATGTTCACCGGTTGCGGTTGCGTTGCTGATCTATCGAAAGGCCAAAGCACCAAACTTCTTAATCGCTTTCATAATTACCGGCTTTTTTAGATGACAACTAGTTAGCTTTTAGATTAAGATGCGCGCAATTAGCTATTTCCATAAAAACAAGTAAGTTTATGTGTCCGTGTAGCATTAATACCGCCCCATCCGTTACACCGAGTAGAAACCATTATAATTGATGATGAAAAGTATCTGTTTTCTGATTGGCATCGCGGTGATTACCCTATTCTCCTGCGACAAAGCACCTCAATTACGGCTGGACGGCGTACCCTCCTCGGTAACGCAACATATCAGCGATAACTGCATGTGCGACCCTCGAATCGGCTTATTCAGGTGGGACGAACAACTGTTATACGTCCACTGGTCTATCGGGCCTGCCTGCAATACGGTCGCCAGTTATTACGACGAAGCGGGCAATCCGGTAGCGCTCACCGACGACGAACGGCAAGCATTCTGGGAAGAAAAGGAACTGGTTAAAATGATTTGGGTCTGCGGAGAATAGCTGCACTGGCCTGAAGTGCATGGGTGGTAACCAATTGGCCGTTCGCTCTAAAAGCAACTAAAAGCAAAGCCCCGAAACAGGAAGAATCGGGGCTCGCTCGCATATACATGACCGAAGCATGAAGTTAAATACCCACTAAATTTTTACCACCGTTGTGGCCTGCATGCCGCGCGGGCTCCGTATGGGGGTGTACGATACCTTATCGCCTATGCTCAGTTCCGTGGTTGGCTCGGCAAAGCTGTTCACGTGTACAAAAAGGCGCTCGTGGGTTTGGTCGTTGACAATAAACCCGTATCCTTTGGAAGGATCGAAATAACTGACAACGCCGGTAGGCGTGGCATCGGGGTCATCGGGGAGCGCTTTGGGGATGTCGATGACAATGTCTTCTGCCGCTACTTTATAGGCATTTTTCGGATCGGGTGGTGTGTCCGAAAGGTTTCCGTTTTCATCCACATAAGCCATCATTTCTTCGAGGCTTTTTTGTTTCACCGGCATTTGCCGCCGCTCATCCCTACGGAATTCTTTTTCTCTTCGTCTTTCAATTTTTTTCTTTCTTCGTTCTCGTTTGCTAAATGTTTCTGCCATTAATTTTTCCTTTGTTTAATTTTATGTTGTGATTATTTTCTTAACTAATGATATAAAGGCACCCACAGCCTCTGCCATAGGTGTATCTCGGGTTTCAGAAAAGGAAACTGATTAGAAAGCCTTGCCGGAAAGCAACGCTAAAGCGTATGTATAAGCCTGATTCGTCATAGAATTGCACGAATATACGAAAAATTACCAAGCTTTTGAAATGTGACCATCACACGCTTTTATACGACCTCCTTCTTCGTTGTTTTGAAACAAGATGGGTAGATTTGTTTCTTAAAAAAACCGGAACAATCCACGGTGGGCAATTGGCGAACGCCGATGAAATATTTGATTTCATCAACAGGTTTAGCTTCGGGCTGTTACTCAGCAGGGGCAGCGGTCGGATAATCGGCACCCACATCCCGATCTTATCAAACAACAACCCCGAGCAACTGGAACTCTATACCCATATTGCCCTTGCAAATAGTCAGTGGCGGGATATTGAAGGCCAGGAAGTACTCGCCGTTTTTACAGAGCCCCATGCCTATATATCTACAACGCACTACACGAAAAGCGAGACGGTACCGACTTGGAATTATGTGGCCGTTCATATCTACGGCAACGTGTCTATCCTCCATGATGCGAATGAAATCATGGAGTTGATAAACAACACCGTGAGCAAGTACGAGCCTGCTTACCATGACAAATGGCTAGCCTTCAACGATGATTTTAGAAGCAAGATGTTGAAAGGGATTATTGCTTTCCGGATAAACGTCACCGAGGTCCAAGGCAAGGCAAGGCTAAGCTAAGCCAAAATAAAACCGTGCAAGAAATACAAAACATTATTGATCATTTAGCGGCCAGCAAAGTGCCAAATGAATCGCTGTTAGCTGAATACATGGAAAGGTATAACAAATAATAGGACCCGATTAAGCGCTCATCGCCAGTAAAACCTAATGGACACGCCACCATGCAACCAACGGTAGTCGCCGTTCCGTAGCCTACCCACAGGGATGGCCACAAAGGGTGCCAATACCAAGTTACGGCGCGGTAGAATCGGGGGGGTATACTGACCGGAAAGTCGGATGAATCCCAAATAGGTGTTGCCCATGTTGTAATCTTCCCTAAAATTAGCTACGATTATTAATGTAGTTTTATAATTTAGGGACAATGAAAAAAAGCAAGTTCAGTGAGAACCAGATCGATAATCTGCAACAATTCTTATTAGAGCTTGGAAAGGGGGTTGAAGGGTGTCGCGGTTGCGGACTATAACCGGTAACGCAAGGAGATTGCGTGCCAAATGGCCTGTGCGAAAACCGCGTTTTCTTCGCCTCCATCGAAACGTCAGCCACCGGCATTGACGGGCGTGTACGGCTCGTCATCGAGCTGGATCGAGGCGTTCTGCCTGACGGTCTACTTCCTTTTGCAACAACCGCAACTCGTGATCAGCACCAGCGAATGTAATCCGCAACGGTAAGCCAATATAGGCGGGTTGAAAAACACCTAAAAATAGGTAGGGTTCCCCATAATCAGGCCATACTTCCCATTGGTGAGCCAATCTTTGTCGGCATCGAAGAGACGACGTACCTCGTGTTCGGTTAGGCCTAACACAATCTCCGACTTGAGCGTACGAATGGAAAAACAGGGATGCTTTAGGTACTCCAGCATGCCTTCAAGCGATGTCGTATACGGCCATTCACGGTCTTCAAATAACCTTCTGTAATTTGCATCGCCCTTGAAGATGAGCACGGTATTCCTGTTGAAACCCTGCGTGATGGCCTGTGGCAAGCTCGTAAAATGGCATGGACTATTCCAAAATGGATGGTCTAGCAGCTGGAGCCTTCCACCGACCCGATAACTTTCCAATCGGTCCACGAATTGCGTTAACGGCCGATGCCGGAGACTACGTAAAATCGCTAAATGGCCTGCCACGTCGGGAATGGTCGCATCGGAAACAAATGTGGGGTATGCTTTCAGGTGCAGGTTCACCCGCGATACCTGTCCGGTGGTTAACAGATAGTCAATCAAGAAAAGGTCCGCGAGCAGTTCCAGCCCGGCGTTGTCCGCGATGAAATCCAGCTCTTTGGTAGGCCCTGTAGTGAGCAACCTGCGCAATGCCGATGAATCGTCGATGACCAGGTTGTTCCGGAGGGCTGGATTAACCAGTGCATCATTGGTTTCCAATTGGCTTAGGTCGGCGCTGTTCCCCCACAGTGCGGCGTGCAATAACGAGGTAAAATACGTCACCTCGAAAACAGGCGGTTGCTGCATGTGCCGGCTTGCCGCGGCTTCCGCAAAGCCGCGATGTTGCTCCAAGCTATCCGCTTTTATACGATAAAACGGATCCAGCCCGCTGTGCTTATAGTCCACGATATGAATAACCCGGTAATAGATATAGGCCTCGGCTTCGAAAAAAGGGATATCCACATACCGTTTCCCGGCATGTGCGGCCAAGAAGGTTTGCCAATACACCCGGTCTTCGGCATAAAACACATCTTCCCGCTGGGGCACTGCCCCTACCGCTATTTCCTGCAACAGGTCGTCGAGCTTATTCCGCTGGGACGGCGCGAGCAGATTGTTGGCTTTGATCTGATTGATGATGAACGGGAAACGGACGTTGAACGTGAATGCCGCAAAGGGGCTCGTAGCGGCTGATATAGGACGTGGTAAATTAGCTTCCATTTCCGCAAACCTAGCAAATCTTGTCTGGTTTACCCGGGTATTTGTCTGTTTTGCCGCCTAGTTTGTAGCGATCGTTGCCGAACTTCGCATTTTTATACCCAAGAACGAATTGAATTATACGTTATGAGAAAATGGATTATGTGGAACAATGGGTCTTAATTTGGTGTAGCGCGACATGGAATGAGAGATCACTTTACGTACACGGGATAGCCGGCCCTACAGGGCAGGGTATCCACAGATGGATAAACTAAGCTTGATAGATGGAAAACGGCAGATGATTTGCAGGATTTCGTTTTTGCTCAATAAAAGAAATATCGGCTGTCGGAAAAGTATGTTTGATTTTTTTCAAAAAATGATAGAACCCGGGTTCCTCTTCATCCACATACAGCGCTTTACCCTCCAGGAGTTGTATTTTAATCCGGTACCTATCGTGGAAGAATTCCATTTTGGGAATATTGGCCGACAGGGTAGTTACGGCGCTCCAGTTGAACTTTTCATTGATCAGCAAGCCCCTGTTAATACGCACTTCGTCATGACCGTAAACAAAATACCCCGAATCATCCCAATCCGGACTATCCTGTTCCGCGATCATCGCAAATAACTCCCGTTTGATTTGCTCGCTTTCAACCGGCGTTCCTTTCCACCGCGATCGCCTTCGTTTTGTCAAAAAAAACAGCACAGCAAGCACCAGTATAATGATGGCAAGGATGACGGTACTCCTATTTTCAATACGATCAGGTATGACGTTAAGGCTATACATCAGGGCGACTTTTCCCTGGAAAAAATCCCGGGAAGCGGGGAATGTAAACAGTAATATGCCATAACCAACTGTCTTCATCAAATTGTTCAGCGTATTGTTTTCCGTGCCAAGTTAGTGAAAAACTTTTTTTCATGCACCGGTAAACAAGTAACTGGGACTGGCTTGCGATATGATATTTGAAAAACACCATCAATGAATTGATTAGTTTACACATAGCTGGATACCAGCAAATCTTGTCTGGTTTACCCGGGTATTTGTCTGTTTTACCGCCTAGTTTGTAGCGATAATTGCCGAACTTCGCATTTTTACACCCAAGAACGAATTGAATTATACGTTATGAGAAAACTGATTATGTGGAACATCATGACCCTCGATGGGTATTTCGAGGGCGATAAACCATGGGATTTGCCATTCCACGAAGTGGTGTGGGGCAAAGAACTCGAGAAATTGAGCATGGAGCAGCTGCATGCCGCAGACTGCCTGGTTTTCGGCCGGGTAACTTACGAAGGCATGGCAGCGCATTGGAAGAGCGCAACCGGCGAAATTGCCGGGCTGATGAACGAAATACCCAAACTTGTTTTCTCCCGGACTTTGACATCGGCCGACTGGAACAACACAACCTTGATCGCGACGGACGCCGCCGCCGAAATCGCCAGACGGAAAACGGAAGGCAACGGGGATATGTATGTGTTTGGCAGCGCAGATCTTTCCGAAACATTCATCAATCACCAACTGTTTGACGAATACCGGATTGGGATCGCCCCGGTGTTATTGGGTAGCGGGAAGCCGCTTTTCAAACCGGGAATGGCCCACGGAAACCTGAACCTCATCGATACCCAGCCATTGGTGAATGGCGGCGTCGTGTTAAGATATCAACGGCGATCGTAACCACAAAAAAAGAGGCTGTCTCAAAAGTAATTTCTTGAGGCAGCCTTTTTGTTTCTGCGAGTTCAGTATTCCGGCGTTTTCCACAACATTGCTTATATCCTGTTAGAAGTTTTTGTTTTTATTTTGTTGTATACCAATGCCTTGGTTTGTATCTTTAGGGTATGGCAAGAGGCAATACAAGCACGGTGGTATTCAAGCGGAACCTGCAGGGGCAGACGATGCTATTGCCCCCGGATCTGGGGGAACTGATTCCGGCAGACCACCCCGTCCGCGTGGTTAACGAGGTCCTTGACAGGATCGACATCACCGAACTTCTGCGGCAATACCGGCCCGGCGGCACATCGAGCTACCATCCACGGATGCTGTTGAAAGTGCTGGTGTATTCGTACATCAACAACCTTTACAGCAGCCGCAGGATCGAGGAATCGGTGGGCCAGAACATCCATTAAATGTGGCTTGCGGGCATGAGCCGACCGGACCACAATACGATCAACCGTTTCCGGGGGAAGCGTCTGCAGGGCTGTCTCAGGCCCATTTTCACACAGGTGGTGCTGTTGTTATGCGAAGAGGGGCTGTTGAGCATAAAGGAGCTCTACACCGACGGCACCAAGATCGAGGCCAATGCCAATCGGTACACCTTTGTGTGGGGCAATGCCATCAAGCATAGTAGGGAGCGGATCAAAAAGCAGCTGAATGAACTCTGGGAATATGCCAAAGGCGTGGCCGCCTCGGAGCTCGATGACCCCGAACCACCGGGCAACGGCCCCATCGACAGCGAAAAGGTAAAGGAGACCATAGCGAGGATCAACGATGCGCTGAAGGGCAGCGGGGCCAGAGTTGACAAGAAAGTGAAGCAGAAGCTGAACTATGCGAAAAACCGGTGGCCCGGTGCCCTTGAACGCTATGCCAGGCAGGAAGGGGTCCTTGGGGAAGGCCGCAGGAGCTACAGCAAGACCGATACGGATGCCACCTTCATGCGGATGAAGGAGGACCACATGAGGAACGGCCAGCTCAAACCGGCCTACAATGTGCAGATCAGCACCAATAACCAATATATCGCTTCCTACAGCATCCACCAGCGCGCAACCGACACCACCACGCTCATCCCGCACCTGGAGCAGCATATCAGCGACTATGGCAAGCCGATGTCACCGCCGACGCGGGGTATGGCAGCGAGGAGAACTACCGCTGGCTGGAGCGGAAACGCATCCCCGGTTATGTCAAGCACAATTACTTCGACCGTGACCAGAACGGGAACATCCGGAGCAAAAAGCCCTATACCGTGGATAAGCTGGCATACGACCCGGACAGGGACCTGTATTACTGCCCCAGCGGGGAACCGATGGACAACATCGGAACCCGGAACCCACGCACCGGCACGGGGTTCGGCCAGACCATCACCCTATACCGGGCCCGCAGCTGCGAAGGATGCCCTTTACGGCCACAGTGCCACCAGCAGCAGGGAAATCGTATCATACAGGTCAACCACAACCTGAACCGACTGAAAAGGCAGGCCGAGAAAAGACTGAAAAGCAAGCGGGGAATAAAAAAGCGTAAGCAGCGCTGCCATGACGTGGAGCCGGTATTCGGGAACATCAAACACAACCACGGTTTCAAGCGGTTCATGCTCCGCGGGCTGGATAAGGTCAATGTGGAAATGGGGTTGCTGGCATTGGCACACAACCTTAGAAAAAGGGCATCCTAAGCCCTGTCCTCCCCAAAAATGCATACAAAGGGCCGTTCCCTAACCCGCCATCCCCTCAACAAAATTGCATTGAGCCTATAATCAACCAAAAAACCGGGAATAAGAACATCCCCGGTAAACGCACCCGATAAATATAAAAAACGAAAAAAGCCGTCTCGGTACTTTTGAGACGGCCTCTTTGATTATTAACCGGGTAAGTAATCGGGCTCGAACCGACGACCTCCTGAACCACAATCAGGCGCTCTAACCAACTGAGCTATACCTACCGTGTTATTGGATTGCAAAAATAGGAATTAAACCACAATCCAACAACAGTTTTGAAAAAAACAATTAGCCGATCAAACTGACGCTCCGTTTCACGAAATTCGTTAGCTCATTGCCCGTAAGGAGCCCGCGCGAAAGTAGCCCTAAATCAAAGGCTTGCTTAGCAAGCTGCTCCTGCTCCGCTTCGTTCTCGGATGAGAGAACGCGCTTGACCAACGGATGGTTACCATTGATGGTCACCTTATAATTATCGGGCATGGCACCGTAGAAGTTCATACCCCCACCGGTCTGGGCCATGTCTTTCATCCGCCGCATGAACTCATCGATGGTCACCGTAACGGGTAGTTCCTCCTCACCCAACGCAGCCACTTCGACCTTCATATTATCGCGGCTGATGGCCTTCTCAAACAGTGATACCACGGTTTTACTTTCTTCCTCGCTCAGTTGCAGTTCCTTGGTTTCGTCTTTTTGGATCAGCTTGTCGATCACATCGGCATCCACCCGTTTGAGTTGCGTCTTCTCGGTCTTCTGCTCCAGATAGGCCACGAAGTGGCTATCGATGGGCGAATCCATCACCAATACGTCGTATCCCCTGTCCTTGGCCGTGGCGATGTAACTGTCTTGCTGCGCTGCATCGCTGGTATATAGGTAAACCACATTGCCGTCTTTGTCGTTTTGGATATCCTTTACCTTCTCGGCGTATTCCTTGGGGGTAAACACCTCGTTGTCGGTATTTTTCACCAGGCAGAAGTCGTTCGCTTTTTCGGCAAACTTGTCGTCGCTCAGCATACCGTACTTAACGAAAAGGCTGATGTCTTTCCATTTTTCCTCAAACCCCTTGCGGTCGCTTTTGAACAGTTCAGCCAGTTTGTCGGCCACCTTCTTGGTAATGTGGGCATTGATTTTCTTCACGTTGCTGTCGGCCTGCAGGAAACTGCGCGATACGTTGAGCGGAATGTCCGGCGAGTCGATGACCCCGTGTAGCAGCATCAGGAATTCGGGCACGATGTCTTTTACCTCGTCTGTGATGAACACCTGGCGTGAATAAAGTTTGATTTTGTTTTTCTGTATTTCGAAGTTTTCCTTCAGTTTGGGGAAATACAGGATGCCCGTGAGGTTGAACGGGTAGTCTACATTGAGGTGGATCCAAAACAGGGGTTCATCCATGGAGTACGGATACAGCTCGCGGTAGAAGGCTAAGTAGTCTTCGTCTTTCAGTTCCGAAGGTGATTTCGTCCAGGCAGGATTCGTATTGTTGATGATGTTGTCTACCTCTACCGATTTGTACTTGGGTTTGCCTTCCTCATCTTCACCATCGGGCTCGCTGGTGGTACGGGTGCCGAAGCGGATGGGTACGGGCAGGAATTTGCCGTACTTTTCGAGGATATCCTGCAGCTTGTTCTTTTCAAGAAATTCTTCCGACTCTTTGTTGATGTGCAGGATGATGTCGGTACCGCGTTCGGTACGCGTCCCGGCAGACAGTTCATACGAGGTGCTGCCATCGCAAACCCAACGCACCGGTTCGGCACCTTCCTGATGGGATAGTGTTTGGATTTCCACTTCGTCGGCTACCATGAACGCCGAATAGAAACCCAGGCCGAAGCGGCCGATGATCTCGTTGGCATCTTTGGCTTCCTTGAATTTCTCGACAAACTCAGTCGCTCCGGAAAAAGCAATCTGGTTGATGTATTTCTTTACTTCTTCACCGGTCATCCCGATACCGCGGTCGGAAATGGTGATGGTTTTGGCCTTTTCGTCATACGCCACCTCGATGGTCACATTGCCCAACTCCCCTGTATATTGGCCCAATGCCGCTAATCTTTTGATTTTCTGCGTAGCGTCGACAGCGTTGGAGACCAACTCCCGCAGGAAAATCTCGTTATCGGAATACAGGAATTTCTTGATGACCGGAAAGATGTTCTCGGTGTGGATGGATATGTTGCCTTTTTCCTTTTTCATATATAATTATCTATGGAATAAATTGTAAATTACTAACTAACGCGGCGACAGGAACAATATGCGTTCCAATAACGCGTTGGCGTCAGGATGGCAGGACATTCTGACACAAAAAAACCTAACAGGTTCTTATGCCTGTTAGGTCACATCCATCCACGGGTGCAGCCAACCGGGTAGCTGGGATCTCTAGAATGCGTAAACCAAAGCCAAGGAAAACTGCGATGCGCTTTTGGTAGGGTCCATAGCCATGCTTTTATAAAACAGCTCGGTAGAACCGTTGTCCAGGCGGAACTCGGGAATCATGGTCAGCGGCCCTGCGTTTACGTTGGCCGATAGTGTGAGCCCCACAACCGATTCGCCACCGGGAACAAACGCCCAACCGGCCTCTTTTTCCGTATAGTACTCGCCCCGTGCGCCCAGGGCAAACGCATCCGAAAATCCATATTGGACGTATAGCGCGCCGCCGGAATAGCCACCATCGGCTTCGCCCGCATCGGAAAAGTCGGCCGCGTTGAGCCCCACCTTGAACGCATCCGTCACCTGGTATGCCGTGGTGAGGTCAACGATGGTACCGGTACTTCCGGTCAGGAAATTAATATAGGCATCCCACCCATCCACCGGGGTGAGCGACAGCTGCGCGCCGAAATCAGACACTCCGTCGAAATCCTGGTAAGCGTTCCAATCGTTGAACAACCCCACCATCAAACCCACCCGATCCGAAAATGCATACTCCGCTTTGATACCCGCATTCTGGAACGGGCCCGCAGAAAACAGGTAGGATGTGGAATAGTTGAAGTTTCCGGTGGGCGAAATGATTTCGTACCCCACGAAGGTACCCATAAAACCCGCCGTCATGGAAAACCGGTCAGTAAAAGCATAACTCATGTACAGGTTCTGGAGATGGAAGGCGTTGCCATCGCCCCCATTCAGCAGCGACTGGTATCCGCCGCGGGGCCCGAAAGACACGTCGCCCACGAACGATGCCCTGCCCACGGTTTTGCCAACGATGAGATTGACCATGCCCAGCGAAACGGAATTCTGTTCATTGGCAAAGGAAGTGGGGATATTGCCGAGGCCATCGCCATCTTTATAACCTGAGAAATCGTATTTATAATAGGCATCAACAGAACCCGAAATGGTTAGCCCGGACTCCTGTCCGAAGGTAAAGAAGCCGGATAACAACAGGCTTCCTGCAATAAAAATTTTTTTCATCTTTGTATAATTAGCTCGCTTTACCTTAAGCATAGTTTCCAGGCCATCTTAAGTAAAGCAGTGAAACCATCGGTTGGATGCGGGATAGCGTATGGTTCATGCCGAAGCTATCCCCGTTCAACCGTTTTTGATACGTACCTAAAGGCTTTCGCCGTGTTGGGTGATGTCGAGTCCCTGCTCCTCTTCGGCAACGGAAACCCGGAGCTTGCTGACCAAATCGGTCACCTTCAGTAACACGAATGCCATGATAAAGGTGAAGGCCACCGCGCCGACCAGTCCGAGCAGATGGGCTATAAACAGGCCTGTCTGACCGAAAATCAGTCCATCGGTGGTGACCACTTCGTTGATGGTGTGGGTAGCAAACACGCCCGTGAGGATCATGCCGACCATGCCGCCCACGCCATGGCTGGGGAATACATCAAGCGTATCGTCCACACCCGAACGCGTACGCCACTCGACGACAAGCCGGCTGATGACCGACGCAACGATACCGATAATCAGCGAATGGCTTACCGTAACGAAGCCTGCCGCGGGCGTGATGGCCACCAGGCCCACAACCACCCCGATGCAGACGCCCACAGCCGTGGGCTTCTTGCCCCGTGCCGCATCGAAGAAAATCCATGCAAGCGCTGCGGCGGCGGAGGCGGCACTGGTCGTTGCCAAGGCGGACGCCGCCAGGCCGTTTGCGCCGAAAGCCGACCCGG
>NZ_JBMQOC010000089.1:0-7753 GCF_053550995.1 Parapedobacter sp. | reverse complement strand
CTTCGTAAATACGTAATAACATCGTTTTATCAACCATCATCAAAACTCCGCGTTATGCGGTGTGCGCGGGAAGGGGATGACGTCGCGTATATTGGGCATCCCGGTGACAAAAAGCACGAGCCGTTCGAAACCGACACCGAAGCCCGAGTGGGGTGCCGTGCCGAAACGGCGGGTATCCAAGAACCAGTCCATCTCTTTCGCCGGTATGTCCATCTCTTCCATCCGTTGCGTTAATTTGTCCAGGCGTTCTTCGCGTTGTGAGCCACCTACCATCTCGCCAATGCCAGGGAAGAGGATATCCATCGCCCTCACGGTACGGCGCCCTTCGGCATCGGGTTCGTTCTGTCGCATGTAAAATGCCTTGATTTCTGCAGGGTAGTCCGTCAGGATCACCGGTTTCTTAAAATGTTTTTCAACCAGGTACCGCTCGTGTTCGGACTGGAGGTCGGCACCCCAGCCTTCGATAAGGTATTTGAATTGCTTTTTCTGGTTGGGCTTGCTGCGCTGGAGGATGGCAATGGCTTCCGTATAGGTGAGCCTTTCAAAGCTGTTGTCCAGGCAGAAATTGAGCTTTTCCACGAGGTCCATCTCGGCGCGGTCTTTCTGCGGCTTGTTTTTTTCTTCCTCAAGCAATCGGGTGCGGAGGAATTCGATTTCATCGGGGCAATGGTCGAGGGCAAAGCGGATGACGTATTTGAGCAACTCTTCGGCCAGGTCCATGTTGTCGTCCAGCTCGTAGAAAGCCATTTCCGGTTCAATCATCCAAAACTCGGCCAAGTGCCGCGTGGTATTGGAGTTTTCGGCCCGGAAGGTGGGGCCGAAGGTGTAGATATTGCCCAGGGCCATCGCCGCCAATTCGCCTTCCAACTGTCCCGAAACGGTAAGATTAGTCTGCTTTCCGAAGAAATCCTCGCGGTAATCCACCGATCCATCGGGGTTGCGTGGTGTGTTGTCAAAATCGAGGGTGGTTACCTGGAACATCTCGCCGGCACCTTCGGCATCCGAGCCGGTGATGATGGGGGTGTGCAGGTAAACGAATCCACGTTCGTAAAAGAACTGGTGTATCGCGAAGGAGAGGGCTGTGCGTACCCTGAAGATCGCGTTGAAGGTATTGGTGCGGAAACGCAGGTGGGCAATTTCGCGGAGGAACTCGAGGCTGTGTTTTTTGGGCTGCAAGGGGAATTTCTCCGGGTCGCTGTCGCCCAGGATTTCAAGCGATTCTACCTTGATTTCCACCCGTTGCCCCTTGCCTAGTGATTCAACCAGCGGACCGGTGACCGCAACTGCGGCACCCGTAGTGATCCGTTTGAGCAATGCTTCGTCCGTATGATGGAAATCGACAACGGCTTGGATATTTCCCAGTGTCGATCCATCGTTGATGGCAATGAACTGGTTGTTCCGGAATGTCCGGACCCATCCTTTCACCGTTATCCGCTGTCCATACTCCGTAGAGTTTAATAAGTCTTTTATGCGTGTATGTTTCATTTGTTGCTCTTTGCTCTTTGTTCCTTGCTCCTTGCTTTTTGCTTTTTGCTCTTTGCTCCTTGCTCCTTGCTCTTTGCTCTTTGTTCCTTGCTCTTTGCTCTTTGTTCCTTGCTCTTTGTTCCTTGCTCTTTGCTCTTTGTTCCTTGCTCTTTTGCAAGCTATATTCCATCAAAAACAAAAACCCCCATATCAAGTGGAGGCTTTGCTAAAAAATATCATCGTTTAAATCGTAAAATCCGCATCTGGAAATCACCCCAGCACTTTCGTGACCAGATCGGCGGCTTCTTTGAGAAGAATCGCGGAGTATACCTCCAATCCGGATTCGTCAATGAGCCGTTTGGCTTCTTCGGCATTGGTGCCTTGCAGGCGTACGATGATCGGAACGGGAATGTCGCCGATTTCTTTGTAGGCATCGATGACACCCTGTGCCACACGGTCGCAACGGACAATGCCGCCGAAAATATTAATCAATATGGCTTTTACATTCGGATCTTTCAGGATGATATTGAACCCTGCTTTCACGGTTTGCGCATTGGCCGTTCCACCCACATCGAGGAAGTTGGCGGGTTCGCCCCCTGCCAGCTTGATGATATCCATCGTGGCCATTGCCAGGCCGGCGCCGTTGACCATGCAACCCACGTTGCCATCGAGTTTCACGTAGTTGAGGTTGGATTCGCCAGCTTCGACTTCCGTGGGGTCCTCCTCGGTAACATCGCGCATCGCTGCATAATCCGGGTGGCGGAATAAACCGTTTTCATCCAGGTTTACCTTGGCATCGACGGCCAATATCTTGTCATCGGATGTCTTCAGCACGGGATTGATTTCAAACATGGAAGAATCCGTGGCTTCGTATGCCTTATATAAGGCTGCCACAAACTTGGTCATGTCTTTGAATGCTGCGCCGTTTAGCCCCAGGTTAAAGGCAATTTTGCGCGCCTGGAAACCTTGAAGGCCCACTTTTGGGTCTATTTCTTCCTTGAAAATGAGGTGGGGCGTCTTTTCCGCCACCTCTTCGATATCCATTCCCCCTTCGGTAGAGTACATGACGATGTTCCTGCCACGACCGCGGTCGAGCAGTACACTCATGTAAAACTCCTTCGTTTCACTATCGCCGGGATAATACACATCCTGCGCAACCAATACCTTATTGACCTTTTTGCCTTCGGGGCCGGTCTGCGGGGTAACTAGCTGCATGCCGATGATGTCGGTAGCCCGTTGTTTCACTTCATCAAGGTTTTTCGCAAGTTTGACTCCACCGCCTTTGCCGCGGCCTCCGGCATGGATTTGGGCTTTTACCACCACCCAGTCCGAATGGTAGTCCTCCTTCAACTTCTTTGCTGCTTCCACAGCCTGTTCGGGCGTTTCGGCAACGATACCTTCCTGTACCCGAACGCCGAAACTTTTCAGTATTTGTTTCCCTTGATATTCGTGAATATTCATTTGCGTGAAATTTGGCGTAAAAGTAGGGTTTTAATCGGGAATGGTCAAGCCAAACCGCTAAAAATCCCTACCTTCGCAACATGCTACAAGCAACAGGCATATACAAGTCGTACGGTGCACTGCCTATCCTAAAGGGAATAGACCTGCACGTGGCTAAAGGCGAGATCGTTAGTCTCGTGGGGGCATCTGGTGCGGGCAAGAGTACCCTGCTCCATATCGTTGGCACATTGGATAGGCCCGATCGCGGCACGGTGTTCCTCCGTGGCACGGATATCGGGGCCCTTAATGCCAAGCAGCTGAGTGCTTTCCGCAACGAACATATCGGTTTTGTTTTCCAGTTCCACCACCTGTTGCCCGAGTTTACGGCGCTGGAGAATGTGTGCATCCCGGCGTACATCAAAAAGGTAATGCCCAAGGAGGCCGAGCAGCGGGCATCCGAATTGCTGGAGCTATTGGGGGTAGCCCACCGCAGGGACCATAAGCCCGGTGAGCTGTCCGGTGGTGAGCAACAACGGGTGGCGGTAGCGCGGGCCTTGGTAAACCGGCCGGCCGTCGTGTTGGCCGATGAGCCTTCGGGCAACCTCGATTCGGAAACGCTGCCGCGCTCCACCAATTGTTCATCGATCTGCGCAACCAGCTCAACCAGACCTTTGTGGTGGTTACCCACAACGAGGAATTGGCCGCCATTGCCGATCGCGTGGTGCATATCAAGGATGGGGTCATCGAACCGGACCCACAATAGACAAGAAATGGCAAGCAGGGTTTTGATTACGCACGGTACACGGCCGTTCGCCCAACGGGTTGGCAAACTGTTGCCGGGCCGTTATGAGGTCCGGTTCGGCTCGGCTGATGAAATACCGCAGGTATTGCTGCAGACCGGTAATTATATCCAATTTCGCGGGGTGGATACCGCGGCTTTCGAACATGAGCTACTCCGTACCTGTTTGGATAATGAAATCGATGTGGTGGTTCCCCTTGGGGAGCGGGAGATCGATCTGCTGGCCCATGCCCAGCAGCTTTTCACCGAATACGGCGTTGCCGTCTGGATACCCGATGCGGTGTATGGGGGGAGACCGACGTTACTCAGGGATCCGGAAAGGCGTTTACCCTTGGTATTGCTGGATCATGGTGTGACCGTGGCCGGGGAACCGCAAGAAGGGCAATCCGCCTCCTTGTCCGGTGTGTTTACACGGCCGTCTCCCAGCGAACCGTTGGTACACTGTTGCATTGCCGAATGATGGGGATATTAAACCAATACGACAGTTTTGAATCAAACCGATAGCATGTTGACATACGCTGATATCGACGGGAACAAAAAGGCGCTGCTCCTTGAAGTGGACGACGTGCTATTTCCAGTAAAGGATTACCTGCTGCAGGTATATTATCTGTTTGCCCACTTGTTGGAGTACACCGAAACCGCGCCACCTGCAGCGGAACTCACCGGATTCCTGAAGACCGCCTATGAGCGCCACGGGGAAGCGGGGCTCTTCGGGCGTGCGGCGGAAGCGTTTGCCATTGACCCGAAGTACCGTGTGCAGTTTGAAGGTATGCACAAGACCGCCCGGCTCCCGGCTAAACTGTTGCTCTATCAGGCCACGCTCAACCTGATGCGCGCCGCCCAGGCGGCGGGGAAACGGCTGTTGATTTTTACGGATGGCGACCCAACCATACAATTGAACAAACTGCGGCATGTGGAATGGCATGGGTTGGACCAGGCGGTGAAAGTCTATTTCCAGACGGAACTCCGCTCAAAGGGGTATGATCCGCTTGATTATTTGTTGCATGAAAATGGATTACAGGCAGCGGATGCACTTTATATCCATGCCGGGGAGGGCCGTGACCCGGCTTTTCTGGATCGGCTGGATTGCCTGGCAGTCAATCATTTTCTGGAACCCCCGGCTGTTTCGCGCAACCCTCAAACTAATAATGAATGAATATGTCCCCATTGATACGGTCTGCCATATTATTGCTTGCACTAGGTGCAAATGTGGCGTGTAATCGACAGACGGTAGTACCCGAACTGGAGCGACCTGCCCGGCCCGATACCCAAGAAGACCTGCTGAAGGACTCGGTTTATTTCTTTACGCATGGATTTTATTTATGGCAAGCCGATTTGCCCGATTGGTTTGGTGATATCCGCAACCATACCCGGCAGTACAACTCTGCGGATGCGGTATTGGAGGCGCTGAAAGGCTACGCGCTCGACGATCGTGGAAACCCTTACGACCGGTATAGTTTTTTGGACCGTTGGGGTACCGTAGATGCCGAGATACAGCAGGGGTATGCGGGTAGCTTTGGCTTCGACGTGCGGTATAATAACGACACCGACCTTTACGTGAAAAAAGTAGACACCGGCTCGCCGGCTGACCAGTTGGGCATACGGCGCGGGTGGCAAATCATGCAGGTAAACGGGACCAGCGACCTGTCGCTTTCGTCTATGGAACAAGACAATTTCAGTTTCCTTTTCGACGCATTGGATGCCAGCAAGATCAGCTTAGTGCTCCGCAAGCCGGATGGTGAAGAAGTCGCCATTACGATGCAACGGGGTAATTATCAGCTACAACCGATCATGAGCCGGCGTATATATACCGTGGGAGGCAAAAGAGTAGGGTATTTTATGTTTGATATGTTTGTGTCCACGGTCGATAATCGGGATAACCCAACCTATGTAAAAAACCAGCTCGACGAGTTAGTGGAGCAATTCGAAGCGGCGGGAGTCACGGAACTGATTGTCGATCTTCGGTACAACGGTGGCGGTGCCGTGGCAACGGCCGAACACCTTTCGAATCTCCTTGTTCCGGCTTCTGTAGGGGATGGGCTGATGTATACCAATAAGGTTAATAGCGGGCTGGTCGAATTTCTCCGCAGCTACGGGGTTCGGATTGATTTTTCGGATGTGCATTTCAATAAAGCGAAGAACCTTAACCTCAACCGTATTTATTTCCTCGTTACGGAGGGAACGGCATCGGCCAGTGAACTGCTCATCAACAACCTGCAGCCTCATATGGATGTGAAGTTGATCGGCGAGCATACGACTTACGGCAAGCCGGTGGGATTTTTCAACTGGAACATCCTTGGTGTGGATCTCTATGCGGTCTCTTTCCAGACGTTCAATTCGGCCGGGTATGGCGATTACTTTTCGGGCATGCCTGTTGATAAGGTGGCCATCGACGATCTGACCAGGGATTTTGGTGATGCCCAGGAGGCTATGATTGCCGAAGCATTGTATTATGCGGAAAATGGCAGGTTCTCGTCGGATACGCAAAGCCAACAGTCCACTGGCCATGCACGTCTCTCCGGAGACCCGGCCGCTCAGGTTAACCAAGCGCTTGACCGGCATGGACGTAAGGGGATGTTTGCTTTCCGTAAACGCTTGGCGCCGTAACGGGAAGGTTATCCGATTGTACTTTCCTTCCGCCAATAATTTGTATATTGCGAGCTCCAACGATTGTTGGAACTGACCATAAAAAGGGGAAACTGATGAAGGAAGGGAAGCCTGCAACGATTAAGGAAATTGCGAAGCGGTTGAAGATTTCGCCATCGACCGTATCGAGGGCATTGAACGATCATCCAAGTATCGGTTTGGTGACAACGATGCGCGTGAAGAAAGTAGCTGAGGAATTGAATTATGAACCGAACCAGACCGCTATTTTCTTCAAACAGCGTAAAACGTTTACCATCGGGGTGGTACTGCCCAGCTTGTCCGAGCCTTTCTTTTCAGCGGCTATCAGTGAAATCGAAAATGTAGCCAACGGAAAGAGCTATACCGTCATCATGGGGCAGTCGCTCGACGATGCGGACCGAGAATTCCGTATTTTGCAAACGCTGAAAGCACACCGGGTAGATGGCGTGCTGATGTCTATCGGTAAAAATACCCGTGATTATGCGTTTATTGAGCTGTTGGAGGGGGCCGGTATACCCATGGTCTTTTTTGACTGTGTGCCCGATCTGGAAAATATCAATAAGGTGGTCAGCGACTTGGAAACTGGCATGCTGGAGGCCATCGATATGTTTGTCTCTTGCGGGCACCATGCCATCTCGCTCATCAACGGTCCGCCCCTTTTACCGGCAAGCATCGAACGCAAGCGGGCATACCTTAAGGGCTTGGGCAAATCCGATATCCCCTTCAGGGAGGAGTATATTGTAAACACCGACCTTACCGCTGAAGGCAACGAAGCTGCCATAACGCAATTACTGGCCTTGCCCGAACGTCCGTCCGCTGTTGTCTCTTTCAATGACTACGTTGCCTTAGACGTGATGAAAGTCGTCCGCGAACGGGGTGTGACCCTCAATCAGGATATCCATTTCATCAGCTATGCCAACTATCCGCTCTGGACATACATGGAAAATCCACCGATGGCATCCATCGAGCAGTTCCCGGGAGAACAGGGGAAAAAGGCAGCGGAATTGCTTTTTGAACAAATAGACGCCGTAGAACGGCCGGACCCGGTAAGGGTTACGTTCAAATCGAGATTGGTCAATCAAGCCAAGTCGTAAAGTCGTAAGTCCGGCTGCAGCGTGCTTACGACTTACGACTACTAGACAACCGCTATAAATGGATTACTTCGCCGTAAGCATCGGCCGCGGCCTCCATAATAGCTTCGCTCATGGTGGGGTGGGGGTGTACGGTTTTGATGATTTCGTGCCCCGTGGTTTCTAGCTTGCGTGCTACCACCACTTCGGCAATCATCTCCGTTACGTTGGCACCAATCATGTGTGCGCCAAGGAATTCACCGTATTTGGCATCGAAAATAACCTTTACAAAACCGTCTTTCGCTCCGGCCGCACTTGCTTTGCCCGAAGCCGAGAATGGGAATTTACCCACTTT
>NZ_JBMQOC010000088.1:0-8371 GCF_053550995.1 Parapedobacter sp. | reverse complement strand
TGCAGCGCCGTGTACATGTCGAAAATGGTTTCACCGTAGTCAAAGTATTCATTCTGAAGTTCGGTCACTTCGCCCACGGCACCGAAAAACTCCTGCTGGTCGCGGTCAAGGGTTACGATATCTACCGATACGTCGTTGTAGTGCCTGAATACCTTATGGATCAGGTCGCTGCCCCGGTCGTCCTCCTCGTCAAACCAGCTTTCATTTTCATAGATGAAGTCGGCCCATTCATTAAACCACGTTTGCTCGGCAACCACCAAGCCATGCAACTCCACCAGCTCACGGTTGTGGTATACAATCCCTTTATTGAATTCGGCCACATCAATGGTAAACTCCTCCTCGATGAACGGCAGGTCTTTCTGGTCGGTCAGCTGGAAGCCCGCCTCCAGGAAGTCGAGTTCCTGTTCGGTGGGCAGGAGGAGATACTCTAGCTCGGTAATCCGCACTTCCAGGCTGAATAGCGCATCTTTATGTTGGAGGAGCTTAAGTTTGGTCTCCCATGTCCGGTCGTGCTGGCGGTAATACGCATTCAGCGCTTCGGTCTCGAAATCGAGCGTTGGCTTGGCCGGATCAAACTCCAGGATGATGGGGCGCAGTGGGTGGTGTTTTACAATTTCTTTCATCTGTTCGAGTTCAAAGTTACGAATCGTTTTCATCTTAAAAACCATCCATCCCGGGAACTTGCCCGGGATGGATGGTAGGCACGCGGCCTAAAGCGCGAACGTCGACACGACGTCGCTGTAAACGGGCGTGGTACTTTTGCCCAGGTACGACGCGCGGAATTCGTACTCCTGGAAAGCCTCCAGGTTTTCGATATCCAGCGTGGCCGTGGGGCTCAGCACGGCATTCCATTCGGCGCCTGCTTCCTTTTTCCGGTATTCGAACTGGTAGTAGCGGGCCTTCTCCCACGGTACTACCTTGGCCGCTACCGTCAGCGTGCCGAGGCCCAGGGGCTGCACCGCAAGCCGTTCCGCTTTGGGATTCGCACCGCTGTCGGGCGAGGGGTCTTTGGTGGGGAGGAATCCCGCACTCAGGATGATGGTCTGATTCCCGCGGGCGGTGATGTCCACATATTTGGCCAGGTCGCCGATCACGGTTTCCAATTCCCTGCGCTTATCGTTGCGGAAGGAGATGGCGCGGCGGTCGTTGAAGGCCGCTTCGGTCGCCGCAACACGGTAGGCAGTGGTGGCGGCGGCCAGTGTGGCCAGGTCGGGCGCCGGTGTGGTGAAGAGGTCGCTGTTGAGCGTCATCTTGTCGTGGATCTCCTCGGCGAACTGAAGCAACTGTGCCACATCCAGGTTTCTAAAATTCATTGTCGGTTTCTTCATTTCTTTTACATTTAAAAGTTAAAAAATCTTGTTCATTTACAATTACTGTTAGCTAACGATACAAAGGTGGGGGGCAGGAAACCGAAAAACGAAGAAAAGTGGGCCATATTTCGGGGTACCCCGAAAATCTTTTTGGCCCACTTTTTTTTGGGAATGTGACTTGGTGATATCAGAAACGTCGATTTTCGCGTTTTTCAAAAACATCTGCACGCGTGTAAAAGCAAATTGCAATAGGGAAAAAGCAAATTTCAATAGTGCAAAACCAATTTGCAGTAGCGTAAAAATGATTTACACACATGCAAAAGCAGACTGTAATAGTGCAAAAATAAGCTGCAATCGTGTGAAAATAATGTACACATGTGCCAAAACAAATTTCAGCATTGAAAAGTCAAATTTCAATAGAGCAAACACGAATTTCAATCGTGTAAAAATGATTAGCACGCCTGCAAACGTGAATGGTAGGTGGGCTAGTCGGAAATGCATATTTGCAAAAGCAAATTTCAACAGTGAAAGATCAAATATCGATAGAGAAAACCCAAAACACAATCGCGTACAAGTGATTTGCACGCTTGCGAACGTAAATGGTATGCGTGCTAATAAAAATTATATACATGCAAAAGCAAATGGCACCCGTGTAAAGCCAAATTGCACTCGTGTAAATGAGGTAGTATCCCGTCAAGCGTCATTTAGCCACCCGTCTTTTCCGTTCCGCCTCCGGTGAAATCTTGAACAACGCCGTATAGCATTCGATGAAATACGGTGTATCGGAGAAGTGCAATTCGGAAGCCAGGTTGTCGATAGACTCCGCGTCGTTACAGCGGAGCCGTTCGCGCGCCTTATGCAGGCGGGCCAGTTGGATGGCCTTGCTACAGGTTACCTGTTTCCCCTCAAAAGCCCGGGTAAGGGTGCGTATGGAAACACATAGGGCATCGGCAATCCGCTGCCGTGTCAGTTTCCGCTCCATGTAATGCTGTTGGATGTAGGTTGCCGCTTTATGGTATAACGCAATATCGGCATTGTCCACGGCTTTCAGCTGGGCGCTCAGGTCGCTTTGGTACTGTTCGATCAATAAGGCAATATAGTAGTTCAGTTTAATGTCGAGCGAAAAAGAGCCGCCCTTCAGCTGCTGTACCTTATCAAACAGGTGCTTCTGCCGGTAGCCGACGGCAAGGGGCGAGCGGGGGGAATCGGCAAGCATCGGAAATTCCGAGCGCACCGACCGGAGGGCTTCGCCGGATAGGCCAATGAACATCATCCAGGTTTTTCCACGGTCTATTTGGCAGATGAGCTTTTCGCCGATGCCGGTGCTGCATCCGATGTGCTGGCCCGATTTGAGTTGCCGGGAATCCGATGCGGCGATGACGCTTTTGCCCATGAATTGATAGACAAGGTGAAAGTTTTCCTCTTCCTGCGGGAGCTCGATTACCTGCGCTGCATCGCTCGCGCCTTTGATTTCCATTACCTGTATATCGCCTATTACCTTCACCGCCGCGTATAACGCGGCCGATATCGGCAAATGGTTTTCGTGTTCGAGAAATCGCAGGTATAAGCCCTTTAGAACAGGTTTGCTTTCCATCGGCCCATTGGCCATTACGGTTAATGACTGGAAAAAGGAAGATGTGCTCATCGCGTTTTGTTGAAACGTTTTCTTAGGATGCTTGCAAGATAAGCATTTTTCCGAAATATTGTTTACTGTGACTAACAAAATAGGCGTATATTTGTATAGTTTAATAAACAAATGGAACGACTAGTCGAAAAATATAGGCAAAAGCTGGGTCATACCTCGTTTGAATTTACGCGTAGTGCAATGGAGTCCATCAACTGGAATGCCCGGTTAATTGGCATTAAGGGACCAAGGGGAGTAGGCAAGACCACACTGATGCTCCAATACATCAAATCGCAACTCCATGATCGATTAGCACAGGTGTTGTACGTAAGTCTGGATGACATATGGTTCAGTAACAATCGATTGGTTGATATGGCGGATGATTTTGTAAAACAAGGAGGTACGCACCTTTTTCTCGACGAAGTACATAAATACCCAAATTGGTCGCAAGAAATTAAGAATCTGTATGACGATTATCCCGAGTTAAAGTTGGTGTTTACAGGTTCGTCATTACTGGAAATCCTCAACGCACGGGCTGATTTAAGTCGAAGAGCGGTTATTTACCTGATGCAAGGACTTTCTTTCCGTGAATACCTATCACTCGAATACGGCCATTCCGTTCCGGCGGTCCGCTTATCCGATATCTTGGACCACCATCTGGATATAGCAGCAGATATCTTGTCAAACTTCAAACCATTGCAATACTTTTCCGGGTACCTAAAGCATGGCTATTATCCCTATTACCGGGAACAATCCGATTTATACACCCAGCGCGTAGAAGAGACGATCAATATGATTCTCGAAATCGAGTTACCTACACTTCGGGCGGTAGACATTGCCTATGTGTCAAAAGTTAAACAACTGTTGCTAATCATCGCGGAGTCTACTCCATTTATCCCTAACGTAAGCAAAATCAGCGCGAAAATAGGTATTAACCGGACGACACTGCTCGCGTACCTGCACTACCTCCAAGAGAGCGGCCTGACCCAAAACCTGTTCCGGTCTGCCAAAGGTATCAGCCGGCTGCAAAAGCCGGATAAAATCTTCTTAGAGAACACCAATTTGGCGTATATTTTCGGTAATGCCGACATCGGTAACGTCAGGGAAACTTTTTTTGCCAACCAACTCTCATTCCACCATCAGCTTGAATTTGCCGAAAAGGGCGACTTTTTGGTGGATAGCCGATATGTATTTGAAATCGGCGGAAAGGATAAGACCGCGCACCAACTGAAAGGTGTTGCCGAGGGATATGTAGCCGCAGATGGTATTGAATACGGAACGGCTGGAAAGATTCCCCTTTGGCTCTTTGGTTTTTTATATTAGTCCAATAGCCGTGCGCTTCAGATGCTGCGTAAGGTAGGCATTTTACCGTTTCACAGGGATGGTTACGATGATTTCGGTGCCACCTTCGTCAGAACGGATATCCAATTCACCGTTCAATAATTGGGCCCGGCGTTGGATGGATTGAAGTCCCATAGCGGAAGGTTGATTAAGCCGCATGTGTCTAGCCAATCCCTTTCCGTCGTCTTTTACGATCATGAAAAGCCTTTCCATTTCTTCATAGACCAAAATTTCCACCATCGTTGCTTTTGCATGTTTGATGATGTTGGTGATGGCCTCTTGGATGATGCGCAGCAAAGCAATCCGGGTATCGGCGTTCACGTGCGATAACGAAGTGTCGTCAATGTGGATTTCCTTACGGTAACGGCTATCGGGCAAAGCACTGTCGGTAAGAAGCTTGATTCGCTGCTCAAAAGACTGCTCTCCCTGTTCCCGGGCGGCCCCAAACCACTCGTGGCTCTTGCTCCGGGCCGTTTCGTATGCCCTCGTTATTTCCGATTTCAGCTGGTCGAGCCGGTGTTTCATGGAAGCATCGCCGGTATCCATCGATAACACTTCCAACTGGTGATTGATGCCTGCAAGGGAAGAAGAAAGGCCGTCGTGCAGATCTTGGCCAAGTCGCTGCTGTTCTTCTTTCACCGCCAGATGCTTCGCCTCCTCCATGGCGATGATCTGCATGTTGGCCGCATGGTTTAATGCCTCCACCTGCTCTTTCGCTTTCCGGTTGCGGCGGAGCATGGTCAGGTAAATGGCCAGTATAATAATCAACGCAGCGAAAGAAATAACCACCAACCAAAGGGTTCGTCGGGAATTTTCAGCACTCAGCAGCTTATTATCGGCCTGTATGCCGTTGAACTGCACATAGTCGCTGATGAATTGTCTTGAATTCTCCCAGTCAGCTTCCATTGCCTTTTTCAATTCTTCGTAGGCCTTAATGATTTCATCTTTGTCGCGAAGAGCGTTGCCAACTGATAAAGCAAGGTTTAAGAGGTAGATTTCTAGGTATTTGTCTCCGCTTTTCTGTGCTGTTTCATATTGTTGGTAGAGATAATCAAGTTTCTTGTGAACATCATCCTCATAATTATAAAAGGTCATCAGGCAACCAATTTCCAGAATGGTATTGCCGGTGCGCTGCGCATCAGCAAGGGATTGCTGTACAAGAGACCAAGCTTTTTCTTTCTGGCCGTTTGAAAACAATAAGTCTGCCTGCCAAAGTCGAACGTGGGCCAATACGGATTCATTATCGTAACGGACGGCGATTTCGGTACATTTGTTTATATAATACGCGATGCTATCTTCAGAAAGCTTTGGACCCCGATTGAGATAGCTCAAGTAAACTTCCGCCATAATGCTATCCTTTTCTAGTGCTGTTCCGGTTTTGATGGCTTTTCGCAAAAGGGAGGTGATCTCTGTCCTGTCCAGGATGCCTTTGTTCCCCACTTCAGCCATATCCAGGTATACCTGGACAATTTTTTCAGTATCGTCAAGTTTTTGATACTGCGAAAGCACGTTACTGAGCAGTTCAAGCGATTCTGCATACAATCCTTTCTTAAATAAAGCAAAAGCAATTAAGTGGTCGGCGTCTATCTTCCCTTTCCCGTAGCCCAAATGGGTTGCCAAACGCTTGGCCTGCATGCCATAATAAAAGCAGCTATCGGCATTTCTGGAGCGGTATAATGTGCCCAGCCGGTTTAGGCTATTGACCTTGCTTACACTGTCAGGGGCCAAAGATAGGATGTGTAATTCCTGTGTGATCTGCTTGATTTGACCGAGCGCACTGTTATTAAGGAAGCAAAAGAGGATGAGGAGTATAAAGGCAGTGCGTATTAGTCCTTGCATGATGAGCAAATCTACGGAATTCTATTTATTCCAAAAGGTGCTGCTTTCGGGCATAAGTTAGCAACTCAACGATGGATTTACTTCCCGACTTGGTCATCATATTGCGCCGATGAGACACAATCGTGTGTTTACTTAAATGAGTAGCTTCGGCAGTCGCCATGATGGACATTCCCCGGGCAAAATATTGTAAAATATCAAGTTCACGGGCAGTGAACGGAATGCTATTGCCCGGAGCCAATGTTTCGGTATTGATGATTTTTCGTATCACGGGGCAAATATACTGCGCGTCTAGTGCGATGGTCTGCAGGCAATCGATAACCGTATCCACACCGCAGGATTTGCTGAGAAACCCGTTGGGCTCGTAGGTTAAGATGTGATGGATCAGGGCAGGGTCCGCAACACTGCTTACCACAATAACACGTGCTTTTTTATTGATTCTGCGGGTCTCTTTGATGAGTGAAAGCGCATTTTTCTTGGGTAAGTAGTAGTCTAGGAACAAGTAAACCGATTCGTCGAAATACTTAATTAAGAACCGGCGGTATGATTGCTCGTCATCAAAAGCATGAACCGATTTGAAAAGCATGAGCCGTTCAAGCACTGTAGAAAAGGATTCCGCAAACAATAGATGATCATCATAGATAACCGCTATCGGATGTTGTGTTGGGTGCATGGGCAAACGTGTTAGAAATCGGAAATATTGCGGAAGCAAATCTAATAAAATAGTCCGACGTCCCTGATGCCGTTAATCTAGCAAAAATATGCTATTTAATTTATAATTAATGACATCGATTAGCCATAATGCTACCATAAAGTAAGCGTAATTCAATCTAATCCTTTCTTTTGCTTCTGAAAAACACATCTGCAAATGAATCAAAACCAATAAGCAAGTATCGTATTCGCTGTGCGAGTATAACTATAACTACCATACAATTGCCGAGAAGGCCACGTAATATCTACCAAATGAATAACGAGTTACCGATTTTAAATTTATCTCATTATATACTACTGTTAATCAGTTGGTTACGCTTGATGGGTCTTCGCATATCGGTTTAGGTAGCAGCGCGGTGTTACGAATGTATTAAACGATAAATGCCAACAAAGGAACAATCAGAAGTTAATCTTTACGAATTATGAATAAATATTTACTACTTACTGCCATTTCCATGCTATTTATGGGATCGGTGTTTTCGCAGCAAAAAGTGAAAGATCGTACCGTTGAAGGAAATACGCTTCCCAACGGCAATGCGATACTGGAATTGGAAAGTACCAACAAAGGGTTGCTGCACACGCGCGTAACGCTGACCAGCAGTACCGAAGCCAGCCCCTTGTCGCAACACGTGGCAGGGATGATGGTTTATAATACCGTAACCGTAAATGACGTTGTACCGGGTATTTATTATAACGACGGAACCAAATGGGTGCTGGCAGGTGCGGTAACGAACGGGGCGAACAACATCAGCTATAACCCTGCTTCGTATGAGATTACTTATGTTGATGACGAGGGGGATACCCAAACCATCGATTTGCAAGCGGTTGTAAAAGCTAATGAGACGACCACCACGTTGGTGGATAATGAGGACGGTACGTATACATACACAAACGAAACGGGGGCAACAGTACTGATTGATGTCCCCGGCGATGTTGCCGACAACTTCGAGAACATTCTCAACAACCCTGATGTACAGGCCCTCTTGAACGAGTTTGTGGCAGGGCAAACGTATGGGAATGTGACCTTTGATGGTACTGCATTCTCCTATGTCGATGGTGCCGGCAACCCGCAAGTACTCGACTTCGCCGCGTTGGTACAGGCCAACGAGACGGTGACGACATTGACGGAAAATGGTGATGGTACGTACACCTATACGAATGAAGACGGCACGGTGGTCATCTTCGACGCGAACACTTCCACGGTGACGGACAACGGCGACGGCACCTACACGGTTACCAACGGTGACGGCACCACGGTGACGATCGATGCGGCAGGAGAGGTGCTGACGGAGTTGCAGGACAACACGAGCGACATCTACACGGAAATCCAGAACATCATCACTGCGGGCAGCGATGAGTTGGTGGACAACGGCGACGGCACCTTTACCCACACGGCGGCCGACGGCACGGTGGTTACCTTCGATGCGAACACCTCGACGGTGACGGACAACGGCGACGGCACGTATACCATTACCAACGCGGATGGCACCACGGTGACGATCGACGTGGCGGGTGACGTGCTGACGGAGTTGCAGGACAACACGAGCGC
>NZ_JBMQOC010000087.1:0-31959 GCF_053550995.1 Parapedobacter sp. | reverse complement strand
TCACCACTGACTTAGCACGCCGCCTACGCACCCTTTAAACCCAATAAATCCGGATAACGCTTGGATCCTCCGTATTACCGCGGCTGCTGGCACGGAGTTAGCCGATCCTTATTCTTCAGGTACACTCAGCCCCGCTCACGAGCGGGGGTTTGTTCCCTGACAAAAGCAGTTTACAACCCGTAGGGCCGTCTTCCTGCACGCGGCATGGCTGGTTCAGGCTTGCGCCCATTGACCAATATTCCTTACTGCTGCCTCCCGTAGGAGTCTGGTCCGTGTCTCAGTACCAGTGTGGGGGATTCTCCTCTCAGAGCCCCTAGGCATCGTTGCCTTGGTAAGCCGTTACCCTACCAACTAGCTAATGCCACGCGAGCCCATCCGTCCCCTATGAATATTTGGCCGCGAGATGATGCCATCCCCCGGCGTCATGCGGTGTTAATCCCTCTTTCGAGGGGCTATCCCCCTGGGACGGGCAGGTTGCTCACGCGTTACGCACCCGTGCGCCACTCTCATGGGGAGCAAGCTCCCCAATCCCGTTCGACTTGCATGTATTAGGCCTGCCGCTAGCGTTCATCCTGAGCCAGGATCAAACTCTCCATTGTAAAATGAAGTGTAAGAGTCCTTGACCCGATATCTCGGAATCAATCTCTGTTAATTATGTCTATCTACCTGATTGACCTAGGTCTGTCTTTAACTTTCGCCTGAAACAGACTACTCGTTACGCTACATGAATATCAATATCTTTCAAGAACTTCCCCGCCTCCGCTCGCGCTTCGGCCGATGTCCGCCACCGGGGGACGAACCCCTGTGCCGCCTGTGTTTCAAAAACCCCTCCGGAACAACCCCCGGCCTCGCGCCGCGGGACCCGGGCAAACCCGGTTTCCGTTTGGGACTGCAAAGGTAAGAACCTTTTCCATTCCCGCAAAATTTATTTCACTTTTTTTGCCAGCCCCGAAAACGCAACGAAAACCAAACCCACCGACAGCAAAAACGAAACAAAACACTCAAGGAACAACCGCCTCCTCCGAAGCGGGATGCAAAGGTAGAAACCTTTTTTGTTAATACAAGCAATGACAAATAAAAAAATAAGCGTTCATGTGCAATGCATTGATTAACAAATGGTTTTATGATAAACTATTTTTCCCTAACAAGATCCCGTATATCACGATTACCCATTTCCCCCGTTCGGCAAAGCGATATCCAACGCATCGATCGGGGCACCCTCCCGATCCAAAAGGAAGGACATCGGGTTTTCGGGGTCCTTAATGATTTCAAACAGGGTATACCCCCAAGGCTTCCAAAAGTTCTCAAGGACCTGGCCGTATGTTTTAACCTGCCATTGATCGAAGATAGGCTTCATACTCATATCCATCAGCGGCATCGGTTCGACAAATATCCGCTCGGCGGTCGGCATAACCGCATAGGTTGGAAGCCGATTAAATAAGTAAGCCGAGTAGAAAAAGCGCGCGCACAGTTCTTCAAATTGGATAGGGTGGAGCCGCTGCGCCTTTAACGGCTTCACGAATGCTTCATGGTAGGCCCCGTTTGCCCCATTATCTTGGAGGCACACGATCAGGCCGAAATCATTCATCCGAAGGGAATACACCAATGTATTGATCTCATCGCGATAGTTGAAAGTATCAGCAGGGTTATCTACTTCGACAACCACCATGGTGAAAGGCATCCCCTCAAACTGAATCGGTTCAATCAACGATTGCAGCATGAGATGAAGGTTTTTGAACTTATGTACAAGCACCTGGGAAAAGTTCATTGCCTCGCCACTAAGTGCTTGTTGGCGTATGCCGGCTTGTACCTCGTTGAATACAACGCCATAAACAATACGGGCCACCCATTGGAACAACGTTGTGTGATCTAGCCCCTTTACCGCATCATGCCCATTTTCGAACGCATTTTCAATACACTTGTCCAATTCAGAAAAACGAGCCGCCACATCAACTGCACAAGGGAGCCGCAGTTGCTTATATGTGCTCAGGCTGCCGTCGAGCAGCTTGAACGGCTTTTCTTCGATACCGAATTTACGCATCAGCCACTCGGGAAATACCTGTATCCGATCTTCCGTCGATATAAGCGGCTGTCCACTCAAAAAACAGGTGTCGTTGTCGAAGCGGAAATCTTTAAAAGGATTATATAAAATGTCCATGCCTAACATACCATTTATAGGATAACGTAGTGTGCCCGCAGCATTTTCAATCCAACGAAGGGAAAGAAATGCCTTTAATCTTCCTGAAAAGCTCAACCGCATACAGGTCGGTCATCCCCGAAACGAAGTCGAGCACCGAACGCACCCTGGCATAGGTGGTCTCTTGGTTGGTGTGAAACTGTTTGGGCATCAACGCCAGAAGCTTGCTATGGTACTTGGTCTTTCTTTCGCTTAGATAGGCCGGAATAAACTCTTCCAGCAAGCCATTCATAACCTTGTATCCGGCCACTTCAATTTGAACGACCGACTGCGCATTGTAGATTTTTTCAATGGAAACCCGCTCGATTGCACGCATCCCATCCACCAAATCGCTAGCTAAAGCGTCCATCAGCGGCTTATCGAACCCCCCTTGCAATATAGCTTCTTCATGCTGTATAAAGGCGTTTGCGCACGCTACAATCAATATGTTTATTGCTTTGGCTCGCAACAGGCTTATCCGGCTGTCCGAATCGCCCAGCACCTCCAATCGCGCGTTCAGCTGGTCGTCTCCGCAAATCGGCAGCAACAGCCGCGCGACCTCTTCGTAAGACAGGATGCCAAGACGATGGGCATCTTCCAAATCAATGATGTTGTAACATATGTCATCGGCAGCTTCTACCAGATAGACCAATGGGTGGCGTTTGTAGCCTATTTGTTGCCCGTTCTCGGAGAGCAATCCAAGTTCCCGGGCAATTTTCTGGAAAGCCGGTTGTTCCGATTGGAAAAAGCCATATTTCTTGCGGTGGTGGACAAGCTTGTCATGCCCATCAATGGATGCGCAGGGGTACTTGACAATCGCGCCGAGCGTACTGTATGTCAGTGCAAACCCATGTTCGTCCTTACCGGAAAATGCGTGCGTGAGTATCCGTAACGCGTTTGCATTCCCCTCGAAGTGCGTAAGGTCTGCCCACTCTTCCGGAGAAACCCGGTCTTTGAAGATTTGCCCGCCGCCATCGGTAAAATAGCTTGAAATAGCCGCTTCACCAGAATGCCCGAATGCCGGATTTCCAAGATCGTGCGATAAACAGGCGGCGGAAACAATATTCCCCACTTCCTGGAGGTAGGGCACTTCGGCGTCTATTGCCGGAACGGACTTTCTCGTTTCATTATAGAAAATACGACCCAGCGACCGGCCAACGCTGGCAACCTCCAGGCTATGCGTAAGCCTATTGTGCACAAATACACTGCCGGGCAACGGGAAAACCTGAGTCTTATTTTGCAACCGGCGGAAAGGAGACGAAAAAATCAACCGGTCATAGTCGCGCTGAAACTCAGAGCGCGCGTCGTGCTGGTCATCGATAGGCCGCGACTCATAACCCCACCGTTTAGCTGAGAGCAATTGCCTCCAATTCATTGCATCCATGGAGGCCAAAGGTAATATAAATTAGCCATACAATAGGAGTAGGGCCGAAGCCGCGTGCATATGGCTAATCGTAAAACTTCCAAGCGATACCGACCCGAAGATTCGCATTCTGCATCGGATACCGACGCACGGTATAATAGCCCGAAGGCCATGCAAGCTGGTTAGCAAAGTTATAGCTAATAAACAGGTTGGCACGTTTAAGCGTCGCCGTGGCCCACACATCAACAATGGGATACGTAGAAAACTCAATACCTACGTTGTCATTATAAAACTGCCCGATATTGATGGCGTATGACGGCGTCCGGAACGGCGTGTTAAAACGAACGTCAAAGCCAAGGTTAAAATCCACAATTTTATAAAGCAGCCCGTTATAATAGAAACTATGCCACGTATATAACTCGGGCACAGCCAGCACCGCATTGTAATCCGATTTCTGATACACAGCATAGTTATCCAAATGAAACCGGCCCAACCTGAAGTTTTGACCCACTGAGACCTTTAACAAATTGATACTATTGTCCAGTTGGGCGGGCTCAATGGTTCGGAACAATCGTGGGTTATTGCCCGGGTTATCCACTTCCCTATAATAAAGGTAATTGTTGATTAAAAAGTACTCCGCCTTCCCCGAAAACCCGAATCGCGCATTCTCGTAGGTAAACGAGAAGTTGGTTGTTTTGGTCTTCCCAAACGCATTGTCCCATCGATGGTAAGTATAGTTAACGCGCTGGAACAATTTTTCGGGCGACTTGTTCTGTGTATAGGCGCCCAGCACGATGCGCCCGACAGTATTGCTCAGAAGGATATCAGCCCTTGCATCGTAAAGGTAATCCCCGAAATTGGCTCCCTGAACGATCTGGTTCAAGTCGCCTGTTATGGTAATCCGGTCGCTGAACCGATAGCCTACACCGGCCCTGAGCGTGCTGTTTTGCAGAAACGCATCCATGCCCCGGTCACTATACCAATGCATATCGTGTCTATAGCCCAGGTCCAGTTTCACTTCATTTTTAATGAAGGCCAGGGATTTCCCCCGAAGGTAAAAGCTATAGCCAAAGTCGTTGGTGATGGTCGTAAGCCGCGTCGTGTCTGCCGATAGGATGCTCTCTCCAAATGGAAAGGCATTGTTCACATCCTCTTCATTTTTATAGAACTGGAAGCTCCGGGAGCGAAACTGGACACTATGTGACACGCGGTTGGTTGGAAGTATTTGTTGTTCAGGCAAGTTGGCATTGATCGTATCCAAACGTCCCATGAACAGGCTTTGCCTGAGAAAGATACTGTTGTCGCGCCAGGTGTGCCGTGGTCGTTCATCACGCGTGCCGCGCAGGCGCGTGGATTCGGCGTCGCTTGGCCCACGGTCGGGGTTACGAAACAGTGTATCGTTAAGTATAGACCCGTTCTCCGTTGACGTCAACTTATTGAAAACCGCATTGGAGAGCAGGTTGTACCGATGGTTATCCGACTCATACCAGGCAAATACGGCCGATTTTAAATCATTATACCGTTGGTTGATGTAATAACCATCGGCTCGGGCTGCATGAAATTCGCCACCGATGTTTAGTCTGGGATTGATGTTTTGGGTCACCTTGGCGCGGATAATCTGATCATCAAAGAAAAACCCTACATTATACAATTCCGAAAACGGGGCCCGTGCACGGTAATATTTTATCGAGTCGGGCTGGTAGATATAACGTTCCAAGCTGTGAAATCCGGTCTGGAACCCAATGGTCTTATTGGGTTCAAACAGCATATCGCGCGTAGCCAATCCGTAACTGCCCAAATGGATGGTCGGGTTCTTCGGCCGGTTTTGTGGGTTGTAATACTGGAAATTCTTATGCAGGGTGTCGATTTGGTAAGTAAACGTTCCCTGCTTCATCATGGCCAGGGTGGTATAGCGGATATACCTTGCCGTATAAATTACCGTATCCTCCTTATTATCTTCGGCTGCCCTCGCAGAGTCCAGTGCGCTACTGAAATCTTCCTCCACTTGCGCGTGCAGTGCAGGCAGGAACGAAAAGCAACACAGTGAAATCAGCAAAATGCGCAACCGGACATTCATCGTTGCAAAGCTACCAATTCTTTCAATATTAATGTCATTTTTGGCTCGGCCGTCGTGGCAACCTCCACGATTTCGGCGAGCGACACGGGTTGCAGATTTTCGTGGAAACCTTCGTCGGTGACCACCGAAAGGGCGAACACGGGTAAGCCCAAATGATTGGCGACAATGACCTCCGGTACGGTGCTCATGCCCACGATATCGCCTCCAATCAGTCGCATGTATCGATACTCAGCCCGGGTTTCCAGGTTCGGGCCGGGAGTGGATACATACACCGCGCGGTGTATTGTTATCCCCTGCCTACCAGCAATTTCCAGTGCATCGCGAATCATGTCGTTATCGTAGGGTTGGCTCATGTCCGGGAAACGCGGGCCGAAACGCGTATCGTTGGCACCGCGCAAAGGGTTGTCAGGCAAAAGGTTGATGTGGTCGTCTATCACAGCGAGGTCCCCCTTTCTGATCGTCCGGTTGAGCGATCCCGAGGCATTGGATACGAAAAGCTTTCGGATTCCCAGTGATTTCATGACACGTACGGGGAACGTGATCTGCTGCATGCTGTAACCCTCGTAATAATGGAGACGGCCCTGCATGGCCACAACCCGGCGCCCGTTGAGCATTCCGAAAATCAGTTTGCCGGTATGGAACTCTACCGTGGATATCGGGAAATTGGGTATATTGGCATACATCAGTTGATGCGCAATTCCGATTTCCTCGGCCAAACCGCCCAGGCCGGTGCCCAGTATGATACCGAACTCGGGGTCAAAATCGGCAATCCGCTGCTTAATGAACGCTGTTGTCTCTTCGATCAGGTGGTACATACATATAGATATTACGTGTTTGCCGGTTTACATGCGTGTGTCATGGCCATGGTAAATGCTTAAATAGCTATCGTAGCGGCTCGTCGCGATGGCCCCGCTTTCGAGTGCAGCCAATACGGCACAGCCGGGCTCATTGATGTGGCGACAGTCATTAAATCGGCAATCATTCATCCGCTCCCGCATCTCTGGGAAAAAATGACCGAGCTCCTGTGGTTCGATATCGATGATGCCGAGCTCGCGTATGCCCGGGGTGTCAATCAACCGCCCCCCCTCGGGAAGCAGGATCATTTCGGCAAATGTGGTGGTGTGCCGCCCCTTGTCAGACCAATCGGATATTGCTCCGGTCTTCATTTTCGCCGCCGGGTGGATGGCGTTGATAAGCGTGGACTTCCCTACGCCCGAATGGCCCACCATCAGCGTGGTCCGCTGGTGGAGCAAGGTATCGATTGCCTCCAAATTCGTTCGTCGCAGCGCCGAAACTTCATAGCACGGGTAACCCAACGTCTCATAAATTGCCCTATAGTCCTCCAAAACCTCCAACCCGGCCTCCGAGAACAGGTCCAGTTTATTAAAAATCAAACCGGCGGGTATGTCGTAGGCCTCCGCTGTAACAAGGAAACGATCAATGAAGCCCAACGATGTATACGGCGAAGCCAGTGTTACGACAAGGAAAGCCTGATCAAGATTGGCGGCGATAATCTGCGCCTGCTTGGACAGGTTTATCGACTTGCGGATGATGTAGTTCCTTCGTTCGTAAAGCTGTACGATAACAGCCGTATGGGGAACGGTATCCGCCTCTACCATGATATCCACCCAATCGCCGACCGCCACGGGGTTTGTCGTCTTGATGTCCTTCGTACGGAATTTACCCTTAATCCGGCAGTCGTATCTCTTGCCGTCATCGGCAAGCACCTCATACCAGCTACCGGTCGACTTGGTGACCAGGGCTCTCATCCAACTATCCCATTATATACCGCAGCGCTTCTTACCATATTGGCAAAAGTCGGAAAAAAACGCCACAATATCCCTATCTTTGTCTCCATACCAATATGCTCAATACGTGAAGAAGTTGTTTCTTTTAGATGGGATGGCCTTGATTTACAGGGCCTATTTTGCACTGAGCAAGAACCCAAGGATTACATCAACCGGATTCAATACTTCCGCAATCTTCGGATTTGCCAATACGCTGCTAGAGTTACTCCGAACGCAGCAACCTTCGCATATCGCCGTGGTGTTCGATACCATGGCACCGACCAACCGCCATGTCGAATTCGAATTGTACAAGGCCAACCGGCAGGCAATTCCCGAAGACCTTGCCGCCGCCATCCCTTATGTTTATAGATTGGTCGAAGGATTCAATATCCCGCTCATTACGCTGGATGGCTATGAGGCCGATGACATTATCGGCACATTGGCTAAACAAGCGGAAGCTAAAGGGTATACCGTATATTGCATGACCCCCGACAAGGACTTCGGCCAATTGGTGACAGAGAATATTTTCATCTATAAGCCTGCACGGCTGGGCAACGGGGCGGAGACGCTCGGTGTAAAGGAAATCTTGGAAAAGTGGGAAGTTTCCGACGTGAAACAGGTTATCGATATCCTCGGCCTTTGGGGCGACTCGGTAGATAACATTCCGGGCATCCCAGGTATCGGCGAAAAGACGGCGAAGAGCTTGATCAAGCAGTTCGGCTCGATGGAGGGCATTTTGGCCAATACCGACCAACTCAAGGGAAAACAACGGGAAAACCTGGAAACATTTGCCGAACAGGGACTGATTTCGAAAAGACTGGCCACCATCCAGTTGGATGTGCCCGTGGAGCTGGATGAAGACGGCCTCTTATTAGGCCAACCGGATAAAGGCGCATTGGAGCCTCTTTTTGCCGAACTGGAATTCCGCACCCTGGGCAAGCGCGTTTTTGGCGAAGATTTCAGCCTTTCAGCTGCCCAAGCAGCTTCCGGCGCACAAATGGATTTGTTCGGCAATGCTGCGGAAGCCACGGGTAGCACCGCCGATACCAACGAGGCTTATTTGCCGCCCGTTGCAGGAAAAAATGTCCATAATACCCCGCATACCTATATTTTAGCCGACACACCAGCTGCCCAACAAGAATTGGCAACGCTATTGTCCAAACAGGCCAGCTTTTGTTTTGATACCGAAACCACGGGTACCGATGCAAATACCGCCGACCTCGTTGGGCTCTCCTTCGCTGTCGAACCGGGCAAAGCCTGGTACGTGCCGGCTCCGCCCGACAAGGAGGGCCGTTTCCGGGTATTGGACTGCTTCAAACCTGTTTTGGAAGACAAAACCATCGAAAAAGTAGGGCAGAACATCAAGTACGATATCCTCCTGCTGGCCCGTTACGGAATCGCGGTCGACGGGCCGCTATTTGATACGATGCTTGCCCATTACCTCATCGACCCCGATACCCGCCATGGCATGGATATGCTCGCTGAAAATTACCTGGGCTATACGCCCGTTCCCATCACGGAGCTGATTGGCCCCAGAGGTAAAAAGCAGGGGAATATGCAGGATGTAGATCTCGCCGCCATTACCGAGTATGCCGCGGAAGACGCCGACATCACCCTTCAACTGAAAACCGTCTTTGAACCTTTGCTGGAACAGGCCGAGGTGGTTACACTAGCCCAAGAAGTAGAATTCCCGCTGGTCCATGTGTTGGCCGAGATGGAGCGCTGCGGGGTCAAGGTCGATGTGCCTGTACTCCGGCAATTGTCTGAGTCATTGGCGACCGACACCGCGCTACTGGAAAAAACAATCTACGACAAGGCTGGGGTCCGCTTCAACATCGCCTCGCCGAAACAATTAGGCGAGGTGCTTTTCGAAAAACTCGAGCTCGACCCCAAGGCGAAGAAAACGAAGACGGGGCAATACAAAACCGGCGAGGATATCCTATTGGCATTGGCGCCAAAGAGCGATATCGTGAAGGATATTCTTGAATTCAGGCAGCTGCAGAAACTGAAATCCACCTATGTGGACGCCTTGCCCGCTATGATTAATCCGGTAACGGGGCGGGTGCACACCTCCTACAACCAAGCGGTAGCGGCCACGGGACGGCTGAGTTCCACCAACCCGAACCTCCAGAATATCCCCATCCGCACGGAGCGTGGACGCGAAGTGCGCAAGGCGTTCATTCCAACCGATAGGGATCATGTGATTCTATCGGCCGACTACTCCCAGATTGAACTGCGGCTGGTAGCACATATGAGCGGCGATGAAGGAATGCTGGAAGCGTTTGGAAAGGGGCTGGATGTGCACCGGGCAACTGCGGCCAGGGTATACGGTGTGCCATTGGACGAGGTGACCCCGGGCCAGCGCAGAAACGCCAAAGCGGTGAACTTCGGCATCATATACGGCCAATCTGCCTTTGGTCTCTCACAGAGCCTTGGGATTCCCCGCACCGAAGCTGCTCAGATCATCGAGCAATATTTCGCCCAGTACCCCGGTATCAAGCGGTATATGAACGATACCATCAATTTTGCCAAGGAACACGGCTATGTGGAAACTCTGCTGAAGCGGCGCAGGTACCTACGCGATATCAACTCGGCCAATCAAACCGTACGGGGCTTTGCCGAACGCAACGCCATCAATGCCCCCATCCAAGGGTCCGCCGCCGATATGATAAAAGTGGCCATGATCAACATCCACCAAGCGATCAAAAAACAGGGGTTACGCGGAAAAATGACCATGCAAGTGCATGATGAGCTCGTGTTTGATGTACCAAAGGAGGAATTAACGATATTTAAGGCGCTTGCTGAAAAGCACATGAAAAACGCACTGGCCATGTCTGTACCCATCGTCGTCGAACTTGGCGAAGGCAGCAACTGGCTTGAGGCGCATTAAGGGCAATAGGCAATGAAATGCTGGCTGACCATCGCACTCATCCTCGTCGCGCCTTCCGTGACACTTTGCAGTCCCGCAGATACAACTGCGCGCGGCGCTGTGTTTTACGAGCGCGGGCCCGGCGATACCGTGCGTTTTTTTTATGACGACCATTATTATTTGGTTGATAAGAACTGTGAGTTCAAGGCCATCGAGCGTGTGGGCCCATACGACTTCCAACGGCAAGTATTCACCGGCGCGTTTGCCGATTTTGACAACGATGGCCGACTCATCCTGGAAGGGAGTTATGCCGACGGGCGGAAACAAGGGCATTTTAAGTCTTATCACCCAAACGGCCAACTGAAATGGCAGGTTTCCTATATACAGGGCGTTCCCCATGGGCCCCTCAATTTCTACTATCCTGATGGCAAACCATTGCTTGAAGTAACCTACACCGGCGAAGGCATGCGTATCCTCAACTTTTGGGACCGCCGCGGCGAACAGCGTGTCATTGATGGCAATGGGCGGTACGAATTTTCGGTCGCTGCCGATGGCTATAACGAGTTCGGATATATACGCTATACCCGGAAAGGGAGGGTGGTAGACGGCTCCCCGCATGGTAACTGGGCCATCAAATACATTTTTGGCGATGGCAAAGAGCGAAGCGCTGGTTATGAATATTATACCAACGGGCGCTTTGTAAGTGGATATGAAACGTATACCGATGAGGAGTTTTTCGACACACCTCGGTACGGCTTTCTCCCCGCAGATTTTTCCATCCGCGCCGATGCAATGATTACGAAAACATGTACCATCGATGAGCACACGGGGTTTACCGGATTTCTTGCGGAGTATTTGGCCGATTGGTTTAAAGGTGAGGTCGTCGACCGCGCTGGTCCCATCCCAACCGAACCCATAAAAATCGAATTCACGGTAACGGTGAAGTCGACCGGCGAACCCAGGGCCATCAAAATGAAATCATCGTTCAATACGAAACATTTCGCCGAATTGCTGCACGAAGCGCTGGCCAGCGTGTCGTATTGGCTCCCGTCATACGCCGCCGGCGAGTATATCGAAGATACACTTATGGTGACGATGGAGGCATTTCCTGATATCTACGAGCGTGAAGTGAGATTCTATGAGGTAACCATCAAACGCGAGAAAGGCCGGTAGTGTCTAAAAGAAAAAATCCACGAAGAAGCGTTCGCGGATTCGGTGCAAAATTGTAGCCTCGACAGGAATCGAACCTGTATCTAAAGTTTAGGAAACTTCTATTCTATCCGTTGAACTACGAGGCCAACTTTCAGGGGGCAAACATACGACTTTGTATAGATAAATGGAAAAGACAACAAAAATGTGGCCCCCAAGACCGCCGGATTCCGATAGATAGTTTATATAGCGCATCGATAAAAACGATATTTATCCATCGTAATAAACCTTACCTTTGCAGCGACAAAATATAAAGGATATTACTATGAGTTTCACAGGCAAAAAGTTCCCAAACATCACCGTTGACGCCATCGATTACCTCGGCGATAATTTGTTTATCAATATTTTTGAAGAGGCCGCGAAGAAAGAAAAGAAAGTGCTGCTATTTTGGTACCCTAAAGACTTCACCTTCGTATGTCCTACGGAATTACATGCATTTCAGGAAGCACTTCCTGAGTTTGAAAAACGCAACACCATGGTTATTGGTGCTTCGTGCGACACCAACGAGGTACACTTCGCTTGGTTAAGCACCGCGAAAGACAACGGCGGTATCGAAGGGGTTACTTATCCCATCCTCGCAGACACCAACCGCAACCTTTCCCGCATATTGGGCATCCTGGAAGGCGAGGAAAAGAAAAGCGAAGAATTCGGTTCCGTTTTTGAAGGTTCAAACGTAACCTTCCGGGCCACCTACCTCATCGACGAGGAAGGAAAGGTATTCCACGAAAGTGTAAACGATATGCCTTTGGGCCGCAACGTGAAGGAATACCTCCGTTTAATTGATGCGTATGCCCACGTGCAGAAATTCGGCGAAGTATGCCCCGCAAACTGGGAAGAAGGTAAAGAGGCCATGAATGCTACCCGCGATGGTGTAGCGGCATACCTGTCCACCCAGCCGGCAATGAACTAATAAGCCGCCGTCCGATTTATAAAGGCCTGTGGGCGACCTAAATGGATTGCTCACTGGCCTTTTTAATACCCCCTAAGCCGTTTATCGTTTAAAAAATTAAAAGAACATGTTACAAGAATTAGAAAAAGATGACCTCGGCGACATCGTAAAAGACAATGACGTCGTTTTGGTGCAGTACTCGGCCACCTGGTGCGGCAACTGCAAGATCATGAAGCCCAAGTTCAAGAAATTGGCTTCAGAAAACAACCAGATCCCGTTTGTCATCGCCGATGCCGAACGGTTCCCCCAGTCGCGGCAACTGGCGAATGTAAGTAACCTGCCAACCTTCGCCGCATTCAAGGGCGGCAAACTGGTAAACCAGGTGCAAACTAATAAATTCGACCCTTTAATCGATCTGCTCAATGAAGTTACCCATCATTAAACATCTAACCGAGTTTATCGAACAGAACGATCAAGACTATGTGCTCGAAGCCATTGAGACACTGGAGTCGTTAACAGAAGTTCCTTCCTTGAAAGATGAAGAACTGGATGTCATCGGTGAACTAATCTCCAATATGTACGGCGCCATCGAAGTGGATAAACTGGTTAAATCGGGGACTGACCGTAAAGAAGCGCTTAATACCTTTATGAAACGCGTTTTGGGGTCGATTGACAAGGGTTGATGGGCGCGTGTTTTCCACCAACATCCTGTGGAAAACCGTGAGGCTGTGGAAAACTTGTGCCCCCCGCCGCCGCAGCCGTTCTTTTCTTTGTCGTATCTTTACCGGTGTTAAAGGTTAACTTCTTAAAGTTGCATCTTTTGGCTGGGGCACGGGTTCCCAATTTCAGTCAAGGCAAAGAGCTTTAAGATCGAATGATTTTTTAATTGTTAATTGCAAAAGCCGTCGCATTATCCTGCGACGGCTTTTGTTATTGTAGGAATATAACCATTATCTTTAAGCCATGAACACGAAACGAGCGGTATCCTTTGCATTCCTATTTCTTTTCATTGCTGCCGCTGCCTTCCCCCAGGCGGCACAGCCGCAGCATCCCGGCAAAATCAAACAGGCCTTTAAGAAGCTGAACACGTTAGGCTCCGTACTTTACCTTGCCGCACATCCCGACGACGAAAACACCCGTCTTATTGCATGGCTGGCCAAAGAGAAACATTTCAGGACGGGTTATCTCTCCCTGACACGGGGTGATGGAGGCCAGAATCTCATCGGTACAGAGCAAGCTGAAGAGCTAGGCCTCGTCCGTACCAACGAATTGCTGGCCGCGCGCAAAGTCGACGGCGGCGAACAGTTCTTTTCGTCGGCAATCGACTTCGGCTTTTCGAAAACCCCCGAAGAGACCTTCGAGATTTGGAATCGGGAAAAGATACTCGCCGATGCGGTATGGGTGATCCGTAAGTTCAAGCCGGATGTCATCATCACGCGATTCCCACCCGACCAGCGTGCCGGGCATGGCCATCACCAAGCATCGGCGTTATTGGCCATCGAAGCGTTTGAGGCAGCCGCCGACCCCAGCCGTTTCCCGGAACAACTGTCGGTGGTAACGCCTTGGCAGCCAAAACGGCTTCTTTGGAACACGTCGAGTTTCTTCCAGGGGTCTCCACCAACTTCAAGCCACTTGCTTGCCAATATCGGCGACTACAATCCACTACTCGGCGAATCGTATGGCGAAATCGCTGCCGAAAGCCGATCCAACCACAAAAGTCAAGGCTTTGGGGCCGCACGCCAACGGGGGGATATCGTGGAACGTTTCGAAGTCTTAGCGGGTGACGCACCGAAAAACAATCTTTTCGAAGGTATCGAAACATCGTGGGAGCGCATCAGCGGGGGCGAGCGCATCGGTCGGTTGGTAGCCGAAATCGATCGGCAGTTTGACATGGAGCATCCGGAGAAATCCATCAACGGCCTACTGGAGCTGTTGGCCTTGGTCGGGGAGGTGGAAAACGACTATTGGAAAGACCTAAAAACAGCAGAAATCAAAAACCTTATCCTCGCTTGCGGCGGGATATGGTTCGAAAGCTATGCCCCCGTTTCACAACTTGCTGTCGGCGAACAGACCACGGTCAGCACGGCCTATATCGTACGGCGGCCGGATGTGACGGTCGCCGTAGGCGACCACCTATTGGCGTTCAACGAGCTGTATGAACAATCCGAATCGCTTATGGCCACCGGAACCACACAACCCTACTGGTTACGGCAAGCCCACGGATTGGGCCGCTTCACCGTGGCCCACCAAGAAGATATAGGCCGGCCGCTCAACAACGATGGCCCCAAAACACCCGTCACGTTATCCATCAATGGTAAAACGTTGACTTTCGAGCGGCCGGTCGTTTACAAGTATACACACCCCGTTCGCGGCGAAGTATACGAACCGCTTGTCGTTACACCCCGCATCACGGCTAATATTGGTCAGCGAGCATTGGTGTTCAACGGCACCCAACCCAAAGCCCTTGAGGTCCGCTTTGCCGGCCATACCCAAGACAACGTTTCCGCTGTGGCCCGATTGCAATTGCCTTCGGGTTGGCGGGCGGAGCCCAATGAAATACCCCTGCAGTTCTCTACCAAAGCGACGGAGGTGGTTTCCCGCATCACGATATACCCTGCCGAAGACCCATCACTGACCGACTCGCTGGGCATCATGCTGGAATATCCCGATGGTGCCGAAATGGCAAGCGCCATCCAAACCATCAGTTACGATCATATCCCCAAAATCACCTGGTTCCCGCCTGCAAAAGCCCGACTCAGCAAGATAGAGACCGGGTTTTCGGCAAAGCACATTGGTTATTTGCCGGGCGCCGGCGACCTTATTCCTGCGGCCCTGCAGGAGATCGGCCTGCAGGTTACCCTTTTGAGCGAGCAGGATGTATTATCAGGCGACTTGTCGCCATACGATGCCATCGTCACGGGGGTCCGCCTATACAACGTAGACCCGCGGGTGCGATATATGCAACAACAGCTGATGGAATATGTAAAAGGGGGCGGCACACTGGTGGTACAATACAATGTAAGCCGCGGCCTACAGGTCGACGGTATCGGACCTTACCCCTTCGAGCTCAGCCGGACCAGGGTAACCGATGAAACAGCCCCTGTGACGGTGCAGCTCCCCGAAAGTAGGGTATTGAATTATCCGAACAAGATAACGCAGGCCGATTTTGACGGATGGGTGCAGGAGCGCGGCCTCTATTTCGTGGGCGAAGCCTCAAAACAATATAATCGCCCTTTACGCATCGCCGATCCCGGGGAGTCGCCCAGCGATGGCTCGCTATTGGTCGCCCGCTACGGCAAAGGTAACTTTGTTTATACATCGCTTGCTTTTTTCAGGCAATTACCCGCCGGCGTGCCGGGGGCATACAGATTATTTGTAAATTTGCTGGCAAAACCCATTGATTAAACGGACATGGATATGGAGAAACACATCGAAGAACAACCCACTGGAAAAAACATCAACTCGTATTTTTATCTGCTTGGTGCGATATTTGGCGGTTTGACCGGCGTGCTCGCCCAGGAAGGCTTCCTCGGTGCCGTCATCGGTGCCGTGGCAGGGTTGTTGTTTGCCGGCTTTTTCGTCGGCGCCCTGCTCAACGGCCGAGAGCATGACCGATAAGGGGCTTCCTCCCTTCGTCCGCAACTGGAAACGGTTCTATTGGATCGTCGTCGGCTGGTTGCTTGTTCTAATCCTGCTGTTTTACCTCTTCACCAATTTCTTTGGATGAGTACGACGGATTGGATTGTCTTGTGCTGTACCCTGCTCCTTATTGTCGCATATGGCGTATATAAAAGCAAGGGGATCCGAAATATCGACGGGTATCTTTTGGGCAACAAATCACTGCCTTGGTACCATGTCGCCCTCTCCGTAATGGCCACACAAGCCAGCGCTATCACGTTCCTTTCTGCTCCTGGCCTCGCTTACTCATCGGGCATGAGTTTCGTCCAATTCTATTTTGGCTTGCCCTTGGCCATGATCGTACTGAGCATTTCGTTCGTCCCGATGTTCCATCGATTACGGGTATTCACGGCCTATGAGTTCCTTGAGAAACGTTTCGACGTCCGGACGCGTGCGTTCACCGCTTTCTTATTTCTTATCCAGCGCGGCTTATCTACCGGTATTACCATTTATGCGCCGGCTATTATCCTCTCCAGCATCTTGCAGATCAACGTCGTGTATACCACGCTATTCATCGGCACGCTGGTGGTCCTCTATACGGTTTATGGCGGAACAAAAGCCGTATCATATACCCAGTTGCTTCAAATGGCCATCATCTTCGGCGGATTGTTAACGGCGGGGGTTCTCGTGATCTATATGCTTCCCGACGATATCGGCTTGGTCAAGGCCCTGCATATCGCGGGCAAATCGGGCAAAGCCAATGCCATCGACCTCTCGTTCGACTGGAATAATCAATATACGTTATGGAGTGGGCTTATCGGCGGTTTCTTCCTGCAGTTATCTTATTTCGGCACAGACCAAAGCCAGGTAGGCCGCTATCTTACGGGTTCGTCCATCCGCGATAGCCGAATCGGCCTGCTCATGAATGGCCTACTGAAGGTACCGATGCAGTTTTCGATCTTGCTCATCGGCATATTGGTGTTTGCCTTTTACCAATACAATAGCCCCCCCATCTTCTTCAACAAATACGAACTCCACAAAATCGAAAATAGCGACTATGCAGCACAGGTAGAAGCACTGAAGGTCGAACATAAGCAGGTGTTCGAAGAAAAGCAAGAACAGATACATCGGCTTACCGCGGCGCTGGACCGGGAGGACGAGGCCGCGATATCGGATGTGCGAGACCAGCTGCGGCAGGCCGATGTGCGGGCCAAAACAATCCGCGAAGATCTGGTGGCGCTGATGCAAGAAAACGACGCGCTGGCTGATACCAACGACAACAACTATATTTTCTTGACATTCGTTACTGAAAACTTTCCCCGCGGGCTGATCGGCCTGCTCGTCGCCATCGTATTCATGGCTTCCATGGGGGCAACGGCCAGCGCCATCAACTCGCTGGCCTCCACCACGGTCATTGACATATACAAGCGCTTCGTAAGGAAAGAGGGCACTGATCGCGGGTACCTATCCGCTTCACGGATATTTACATTCATCTGGGGCATTTTTTGCGTTCTGATTGCCTTATATGCGAGCAAGTTGGGTAACTTGCTGGAAGCCGTGAATATCCTGGGCTCGTTGTTTTACGGGACCATCCTAGGTATTTTCATTGTCGCTTTCTATGTGAAGAGAGCCGGCGGGCGCGCCGTACTTGCTGCAGCAATCCTCACGGAAACCATGGTCGTCTCGCTATGGTGGTTCGATGTGATGGCCTTTCTTTGGTTAAACCTGGTCGGCTGTATGGGGGTTGTATTTTTTGCGTTGCTGTTTCAAGGCTGGCGCAGCAACCGAGCCGTCCAACCCTCTTGATCCGTTCCGTTCAATCAAGCTGAAGATCTGCCCATACCGGGTAGTGGTCGGAAAGTTTTTCTTTGACAATTTGATAATAACGCACGTCAAACGCCTTGCTTGCGAGGATGTAGTCGATCTGGAAATTGGGGAAATCCCCATTATAAGTAACGCCCCAGCCACGTCCCTTCTCCCGAAACGCATTCCGCAATCCTTCAGAGACCTCGTTCACAGCATACGATAGGGGCGTATCATTGAAATCACCTGCAATAAGGTAAGGCAGGCCACAGGCCTGGCTATGTTCGCGGAGTGCTACGGCCTGCGCACTACGGGCCCGGAAGGCATGCTTTAGGCGGGCGCCGATACGCTTGGTAGAGGCTGCGTCTTCTTCAATGGTTTTCGACGGATTGTTGATAAAATCGTAATCTTCCTTTTGAAAACCGAAAGAACGTAGGTGGACGTTATAAACCCGAAAAATGCGCCCATCTTTATCGATATCTGTAAAAATGATCCGGTTCACCCCGTATTCATGTTCCGGAAGGACACCCGAAGCAACAATCGGATATCGTGAAAATATCGCCATTCCATAGGCCTCATAATCGTTCTCTGCCGCGGGAGAAACATAATGATAGGGCATCTTGATCTCGCGTTCAAACTCCGCCGTCATGTTGTACTTCCCCTTTTGGCGGGTGTAATATTCTTGGATGCAGATCACATCCGGCGACACATCGTCCATCAACTGCATAGCCTGCTCCCGAATGGTCAGTTTTGTGTCTTTTTGCTCAAAGGCCCTGAAAAAATGCACGTTGTAAGTCAATACCCGGATATGGGCGGTGTCCGGTGAGGCGACCACGCTTTGTGGTACCTTGGAGTTAAACCCATAATGCTTTTGCAGCGTATTCCACCCCAAAAGAATGGCAAGCAGGGAGATAACCGCAAACCGCACGCGCCGTACCACCCAATAAGCCACAAACAGGCCATTGGCAACCAGTAGTGGCAGGTATGCAATACCGAAAAAAGCAATGGGCCAGAATGTCTTCGGGTTGATAATAGGCGCTAGGTAACTGGATAGTAATGCAGCTGCCGCAAAAAAATTCGCCAATAGCACGGCTTTACTGAATAAACCCAGCCGTTTCATACGCCCGCGTTTCCTTGCCATCAATCAATATTCGTTTTGACCTTGCTTACTCGCTTTAAAGAGGGCCTCTTTCTCCGCTTTTGTGAGGCTATCGTAGCCCGATTGGGAAATTTTGTCCAAAATTCGATCGATGACCTCCTGGTTGGGTACCAAGGGCTCTTCATTGACGGGGCGCTCATTCCGCACCACGCGAAGCGTTCTCCGCCTGCGCTCTTCCCGACCCAGGATACGGCTCCAGTCCTGTCCATTCTGCAACCGTTTAATGTAAACGAAGCCAAATAGCGCGCCCCCGATATGCGCAATGCTTCCCCCCGCGTTGAGTCCCGCAATGGCCAATACATCGATGACAATAAACGCCAAGGCCAAATACTTCAATTTCACATTGCCAAAAAAAAGCATCCGGATGGTATAATCCGGAAGTAGGGTAGCAGTGGCAAACACAATGGCGCTCACGCTGGCCGAAGACCCGATCATCACCGTGCGGAATGCTTCTGCCCGGAAGACCGGAATAAGGTTATAAGCCAGCAGATAAAGCACCCCACCCACCAAGCCGCCGGCCAAGTAAACAAAGGTAAATTGCCTTTTCTTAAGGAAGTCGAGGAAAATGATGCCCAGCCAAAACAACCAAAGCATATTGAATAGGACATGGAATAATCCCTGTTGGGTAAACATATATGTGGCTAAGGTCCACGGCTTATGTAGCCAAGCCGAAACCGATGCCGGCAACTGTATCCATGGCATTACGTAGCCGGACACCGAAACACTCGTAAAGCCGAGCACCGAAACCAGTGAAAGAAGTCCAAGCCCAACAAACACCAGGACGTTTATACCAATAAATAGGAACAGAGGGTTCCCCGAACGGAAAGCCTTATGCCATAAACCACCGACCCATGACGTTTTCATCGCGCGCTCCCTGTATACTCAATTGATAACACGGGCTAATATATGAATTTTTTTTTTGAATATACGTCGCCAACAACTGCACTTACCAATAGTTGGGGCGCCGTATTCCCCAAAGTTTTATTAATAGAAAACCGAATAACGCACCACCGATGTGTGCAAAATGGGCAACAGAAGAACCCGTGCGCGATACACCGAGAATCAGCTCGATAAGGATCATCACCGGGATGAAGTACTTGGCCTTAATGGGTACGGGCAAAAAAATGAGCATCAGCGGCGTGTTCGGAAACAAGTAGCCGAAAGCGATCAGCAAGCCGTATATAGCGCCCGAGGCACCTACCATGGGGGTCGTATATACAGACAAGAGCGTCTGCCGCGCTTCGACCGGAAGGCTGCTCAATACCCGGGCACTCCGGTTGGCCACATCTATTTCCGAAAGAAACGCTTTCGCCGAAAACGAATCGACAATCATGTATACCTCCATGGCTTGTACCGCAAACTGTAGCACCAGCGCACCCAATCCCGTAATCAAATAAAAATTGAGGAAGCGTTTCGAACCGAATACCTGTTCCAATATCGGCCCGAACATGAACAGCGCAAACATATTGAAAAAAATATGAGTAATGCCTCCGTGCATAAACATGTACGTAATGACCTGCCAGATATGGAAGCCCGGCGAGTCCGGATAATAAACGCCAAATAGGTCGTTTGCCCGGGGAAAAATCAACGAGCCACCAATAAAGCAGATTACATTGATGATAAGCAGGTTTTTAACGACCGGCGGCATGCCGGAGAAAGGGGATGTGGTATTGTTAAACATAATCGTTCATTCCGTGTTTTAGCGCTCAAACCGTTCCATCAGTTCTTGCAGGGTAAAAGTAAGGATTATCGGTTTACCATTCAGCGATACGTTCGGCATTTCGCACGCAAACAACCGGTCGATCAGGTCGGACATATCTTCAGCCGTCAGTTCCGTGCCGGGCCTGATGGCTGCGTGGCGCGCGAGGCTTCTTGCCAGTTGCTCGCGTTTCGGAATCTTCAATTGGCTTTGGTTATGTTTATAATCTTCCAGAAGACGGTCCAGCACTTCACGTTCATCCAGCCCGGTTGTCAGGTCCGCTGGAATCCCCTCAACCACAAAGGTGTTTTTACCAAACTCCCTTATCTGGAATCCAAGTGCCTGTATATCTGGCAACAAATCGGTCATCAACTGGTAATCAGAAGAGCTGAATGCCACAGTTTGTGGAAAAAGACTTTGTTGGCTGGCTCCCTGCCAGTTTTCCTGCTGCAGCCGGAATTGTTCAAATAAGATCCGCTCATGCGCCGCCTGTTGATCGATCAGGATAAATCCCGAATGGATCTGCGACATGATATACCGGCTGTGCAACTGAAACGGCTGCTTCCTGGCGGGGCGTGTCGGTTCGATGGCATCGCCTTGCAGCCCTCCGTGCAATGGTAACTGGGTATCCGTCCGTTTCTCCGTAATCCGGTAAAGGGTTTCCCATTGGTCGGGGATAGGGGATGGGCGCTGTCCTTCACGCGGTTTGCCGCTGTCAAAAGGGTTATAATCCGGATTAAATGTGATGGATGGCGGCGTGATGTCCTCCAGCGGTTTAGGGCTGATCATCTGGCTGAACCCCGTTTCCTGATTGAAGTCTAGGGTCGGGGTGATGTTGTAGCGTCCCAGCGATCGCTTCACGGCCGACTGGAGTATGGCGTAAATGGCCCGCTCGTCCTCGTATTTGATTTCCGTTTTCGTGGGATGCACGTTGATATCGATCTTTGCGGGGTCGATCTCAATAAACAGCACATACAGCGGAAAGCTATCCGCGGGCAGGATCCCCTCATACGCCTTTACCACTGCGTGGTTAAGGTATGGGTCTTTCACGAAGCGGTTGTTCACAAAAAAATACTGTTCCCCGCGCGTCTTTTTAGCATACTCGGGCTTTCCGATGAACCCTTTGAGGTTGATGATGGTTGTCTCTTCCTCCACCGGTACCAACCGTTGGTTATAACTGTTTCCAAATACATGTACAATGCGCTGTTTCAGGCTTTCTGCCGGTAACTGGAACAGTTCCTGGCCCTCGCTATGGAGCGTGAAGTAAATATGGGGATATGCCAAAGCCGTCCGTTGGAACTCCTCGACGATATGCCGCATCTCCACGGCATTGCTTTTCAAGAAGTTGCGTCGGGCCGGAATATTGTAGAATAGGTTTTTTATACGGATACTCGTTCCAGCTGGCAGCGCCTCGGGTTCCTGACGCACCACCTCCGATCCGGCTATCTCGATGAGTGTACCCAATTCATCTTCCACCCGGCGCGTTTTAAGCTCCACGTGGGCAATCGCCGCGATGGAAGCCAATGCCTCCCCGCGGAATCCCATCGTACGGATGGCGAACAGGTCGTCTGCCTTCCGGATTTTCGAGGTAGCGTGGCGCTCAAAACATAGCCTCGCATCGGTTATGCTCATGCCGCACCCATTATCGATGAGTTGTATAAGCGATTTACCGCCGTCCTTGACGATCAGTTTTATCCTGTCGGCACCGGCATCGATTGCATTTTCTATCAGTTCCTTCACTGCCGAGGCCGGACGCTGCACCACTTCCCCTGCGGCTATCTGGTTGGCAACCGCATCCGGCAACAATTGGATGATATCTGACATAAGCGGCAAAGTTACGAAAAGGTACCTACACCATGTATTTCCGCAGCGAGAAATCGGGCGGTTTGGCTCTTTTTGCTCTTTATCAGGTCCTCGGGCGTACCACTGAAAAGGATTTCGCCACCCCCCGCACCGCCCTCCGGCCCGAGGTCGATCACCCAATCGGCCACCTTAATCACATCGAGGTTGTGCTCAATCACCAGTACCGTATTTCCCCGGTCAACCAGTCGGTTAAGCACATCCAGCAAGACACGTACATCCTCGAAGTGCAGTCCTGTTGTGGGCTCGTCCAGGATATAGAACGTTTTGCCCGTATCTTTCTTGGAAAGCTCGGTAGCCAGCTTCACCCGCTGTGCTTCGCCACCGGATAGCGTTACGGACGACTGGCCCAAAGTAAGGTAACCCAATCCCACGTCCCGTAGGGTCTTGATTTTACGGTAAATCGCCGGGATGTTTTCAAAAAAGGCAACGGCCTCGTCGATACGCATATCGAGTACATCGCTGATTGACTTGCCCCGATAGCGCACTTCCAGCGTCTCCCGGTTGTACCGCTTGCCATTGCAGGTCTCGCAGGGCACCTGTACGTCGGGCAAGAAGTTCATCTCGATAACCTTCATACCCGCGCCCTGGCATGTTTCGCAACGGCCCCCTTTTACGTTAAATGAAAACCTGCCCGGTTTGTACCCGCGGATTTTCGATTCAGGCAATTGGACAAACAACGCCCGGATATCCGAAAATACGCCTGTATAGGTCGATGGGTTGGAGCGCGGTGTCCGACCGATGGGGCTTTGGTTGATTTCGATCACCTTGTCTATATACTCCAGTCCTTCGACTTTCCGATAGGGTAGCGGCTGCTTCTTGGCCCTAAAAAAATGATGGTTCAAGATGGGATATAATGTCTCGGTAACCAGGCTCGATTTCCCGCTCCCCGACACCCCCGTTACCAGGATCAGCTTACCCAACGGGAATTCGGCGGTTACGTCCCGGAGGTTGTTACCCGTTGCCCCCCGTAAGCGCAACGTATGGCCGTTGCCCTCACGGCGCACCGTTGGTACCGGTATGTCTTTGGCGCCGCTAAGGTAGGCTGCGGTGAGCGTATCGGCCGTTAAGATGTCTTCCGGTTTCCCCTGGGCCACCACAAGGCCGCCGTGTGCACCGGCGGCAGGCCCCATATCGATCACATGGTCAGCATTGCGGATCATGTCCTTGTCGTGCTCAACCACCAATACCGAGTTACCGATGTCCCGAAGGTTTTTAAGTGCATTGATCAGCCGCTCGTTGTCGCGCTGGTGCAACCCAATGCTCGGTTCATCAAGGATATACAGCACATTGACAAGTTGGGAGCCGATCTGCGTGGCCAGCCGGATACGTTGTGCCTCCCCGCCCGAAAGCGTCTTGGCGGTCCGGTCGAGGGTCAGGTAATTGAGCCCCACGTCGAGGAGAAACCCCAAACGCGACCGGATTTCCTTCAATATTTCTTTTGCGATTACCTGTTGCCGATCATTCAGCTGCCGTTCCACATCGGCAAACCACGCCGCTAACGTGCTGATATCCATAATGGCCAATTCATGGATGTTTTTCCCGGCAATTCTGAAATGGAGCGATTCCTTCTTCAATCGCGCACCATGGCAGGCCGGGCATACCCGTTGTGCACGGAAGTCTTCCAATTGCAGTCCATTTTGCCCCTGGCGGTCACTTTGCTCCTCAAGCATCTTAAACAGGCCCTCAAACCGAATCCGGTAATCTTTTTTGTTCCAGCTGCTATAGGAGACCGGCACCACAACCTCCTCCTCCGCGCCGCCCATAAGGATGTCGAGCTGTGCCTCGGTGAGCTTTTCAATGGGGGTCGACAGCGAAAAATCATATTTCTTCGCGACAGCCTTTAGCACCTGGAAGTTCCACGTATCCCGGTATTGGCCCAACGGTGCCAGCCCCCCCTTCATAATGTTCAGCTTCGGATCGGGTATCACGGCATCGCGGTCTATCTCATATATATAGCCCAGCCCGGCACAGCGCTCGCACGCGCCATACGGCGAATTGAACGAAAATGTATTGGGCTGGGGCTCATCGTAAGAAATACCCGACTCGGCGTCCATCAGATACCGGCTGTAAAAGTAGTCGTTGTTGGACTTGTCGCTTACCTTGATGATGCCCTTGGCCGTTTTCATGGCCTGCATTACCGACGTATACAGACGCTTGCGGTCTTTCTCCGACACCACCAGCCGATCGATGACCACCTCGATGTCGTGGATTTTATAGCGGTCCGCTTGCATTTTGGGCACCAGGTCCAACAACTCCCCATCCACCCGCACCTTCACGTATCCCTGTTTCCGGATCTGCTCAAAAAGCTCGCGGTAATGGCCCTTACGTCCCTTTACCACAGGCGCCAGCACATGGATTGCCTGGCCACCAAACTGTGCGATAATCCGGTCTACCACCTGGTCTTCCGACATCCGCTCCATCTGCTTTCCGGTTACAAAAGAGAATGCTTCCCCCGCCCGCGCATAAAGCAGTCGCATGAAATCATATACTTCGGTGATGGTCCCCACCGTGGATCGCGGATTCTTACTCGTGGTTTTCTGTTCAATAGAGATAACCGGGCTCAGGCCCGAAATCTTATCCACATCCGGCCGCTCCATGCCCCCCAAAAACTGGCGGCTATATGCACTGAATGTTTCCATGTACCGTCGTTGCCCTTCGGCATAGATGGTATCAAAAGCCAGCGAGGATTTCCCGCTGCCACTTAGCCCCGTTACAACCACCAGCTCATTCCGTGGAAAACTAACATCGATGTCCCGAAGGTTGTGTACCCTTGCACCAAAGACTTGTATTTCGTTTTGCTCGCCCAGGTCGGGCGCCGTTTGTTTAGTCATTTACCGTCTCAAATAATCATGTGGGTTAGCAAACTTACCTAAACTTGCGTTGACATGCAAGCTCCCGATCTGCTCAACATCCGCTAAAGATAATGGTTTGCGAACAAAAAATACTAAAAATATTCGACAAAAAACGCCCGGCAGAACCATGCCGGGCGTCTCCTATTTCATTAGCCGTTTTTCGTTAAGCAACCGAAGAAGGTGCCGTTTCTTCTGCCAAGGCTTCATCAACAAGTACGCGTCCGCAATGTTCGCAAACGATGATTTTCTTGCGCTGGCGGATTTCCAATTGCTTCTGAGGGGGTATTTTGTTATGGCACCCTGAGCAACTATCGCGGTCTATTGAAACGACCGCCAGCCCATTCTTATAGGAAGTCCGCAGCCGCCGGTAAACACGCAGCAGGCGTTCCTCGATATCCGTTTCGGCGCCGTCGGCCTGTTTGGTCAACTCATCCTCTTCTTTCTGGGTTTCCGCCGTGATGGTGTCCAGTTCCCCTTTCTTTATCTCAAGGTCTTTCCTTGCCGTTTCCAGCGTTTCCAGGGTACCTTCGTAGACTTCCGTCTTATTCTTTATTTCAAATTCAAATTCACGGATTTTCTTTTCGCTCACTTGGATATCCAACCCTTGGATTTCAATCTCTTTGGTAATCGCATCGTATTCGCGATTGTTCTTCACCTCATTGAGCTGCCCTTCATATTTCTTTATAGCCGCCTGCGCGTCTTGAATCATATTGCGGCGGTTGACGATGGCATCTTCCAGCTCATCCAACTCGCCCCGGATTTTCTCTATACGGGTCTCTAGCCCGGCTATATCGTCTTCCAGGTCACTTACCTCCATCGGCAATTCGCCCCGCACCTGCCGGATTTTATCGACCTTGGTATGGATGGTCTGCAGCAGCCAAAGCGCCCTTAGTTTTTGTTCTATAGTCTGTTCCATTTAACTATAATATTTTATTGGGTTCGTGTCCATTCCCGTCAAACGGACTGCAAAGGTAGGAAATTTTTTCTGAATAATTTCCAACAATAGTTGCTGCGTAAACTGTTCGCTTTCAAAATGTCCCACATCCGCGATTACGATTTTCCCCTCCGCATCGAAAAATTCATGATACTTATAGTCCGCTGTCACGAATACGTCCGCACCCGAACGGATTGCTTGGCCCAGAAGGAAGCCTCCGGCGCCGCCGCAAACGGCCACATTGGCCACAGGTTTGCCCCGGAGGGCCGTGTGCCTGATTACCTTAGCTCCCAGCTGTCTCTTGAGTAAACCGAGGAAATCACTTTCCCCCATCGGCCGTTCCAGTCGACCCACCAACCCACTCCCCACCCGTGGATAATCGTTTTGCAGCCGATATATGTCGTATGCCACCTCCTCATAGGGGTGCGCCTCGAGAAGCCCCCGCAATATCGCACGCTCTTTCAGGGCAGGGAAAATCACTTCCATGCGCATTTCTTCCTCCCGGTGGTGTTCCCCCCGATGGCCAACAAACGGATCGGCTCTTTCACCCGGCCGGAATGTTCCGTAACCCGGGGTGTTGAAGCTGCATGCATCGTAATCGCCGATGCTTCCGGCGCCCCCCGCAAACAGGGCCGCCCGCACGCGCTCCACGTGGTCCATGGGTACAAACACGACCAACTTTCGGAGTAGATCTCCTTTCGGACTCAGTATCTGTGTATCCTGCAGCCCCAAGCGATCCGCAATCTTACCGTTCACGCCTCCCTCCACATTGTCCAGATTCGTGTGGATGGCGTATAACGCGATATCGTGTTTGATTGCTTTCATGACCACCCGTTCAACGTAGGTGTTCCCATTGAACCGTTTGAGTCCCTTGAAGACAATGGGATGGTGAGAGATGATCACGTCGGAACCCGATGCAATCGCTTCATCCACCACGGCCTCTGTGCAATCTAATGACAGAAGCGCTTGGTTTACCTCCCTGTCGGGATTACCGACCAACAAGCCCGCATTGTCGTAAGGTTCTTGGTACTCCAATGGGGCCAATGACTCCAGATGGTCGGTCAATTCACGTAGTTTCATCGGTGGTTTGCTGTTTATCGTTGAATTTTCCATGCTCTATCAAGAGGTTCCTGAAATTGTTCACCTTTACCCAATAGCCCACGAAATAGATGATGCTTAGTAAACCCATGGTTACGAGGATAAATGCCGGCAACGGGATGCTGGACAGCAGGAATAGCCACGCGTACCACGTGCCCGCTATACGGCCTGGGTTTTCCTCTTCCGCGATTTTACGGTCATAAAACTCATTGGTCAATGAATCGGCCAACCGCGACGCCACCGAAAAGTTCCAGTAAATATTAAAAAAGGGAATGACCAACAACCAGGCTTGGCTAGGGGTCATCAGTCGATTTTCCGGTGAAATACAGGCCAATGTTTTTCGGACGGTATTGGCATAAAAAGCCCAAACGACCAGCCTGATTATAAATACCACCACAACCAGCTGGATCATTTCCGGCGAAAGATTTTCGTAATCGATGTTCATTCGCAAATATTTGCTTCTAACCGCCCCCCGTGACCTGCTTTACATCGCCTTTTCCCCAAGGCGCTGCCGTGGCCGGTTTCTCCGGGGGCTAAATTACAGCGATTCCATTACAAAACCCAATGATTACGCGACTTGTTGGCGCATGGGTCCCGTCTGGATCGAGACAAGCCGCCTAGATTAATGCAAAACGGCCATCTCAACGTGCAAAATGCCGGCATCCATGTAGGGTGCGCTTGTCTGCACGAAACCCAGCTGGCTGTAGAAAACATGGAGATGTTGCTGTGCGCTGATTTTAATGGCTTTATGGCCATATTGGGCATACAGTGCATCCATGCTCCGCCGCATCAGTTCCGTGCCCAGCCCCTGCCCACGGAAGCCGGCAGCGGTTACCACACGTCCGATGCTCATCGCATCGGGATAGGAAATACCATACGGTATAAGCCGCGTATACGCCGCCAGCACGTCACCGTGCCATGCCATGAGGTGGCGCGACAATTGGTCTTTGTTGTCCAAATCGCTATAAACGCATGCCTGTTCCAAGACGAACACCTCTTGCCTCAATTGCAGGATCTTGTAAAGCTCATCCAGTGAAAGTTCGGCGTACGCTTTTTCCGCCCATTTTATATCTTGTCTATCCATGGCTAATCCCATTGCTGATCTACCAAATGTCGTACAACAAAGTCGCACATTTGGTCAACTTACTTGCGCCCACCCCAGTATTTCCTCCATGTATGTGTCGATAAGGGAGACATTCAGCATGTCATTGATATAACCGATATACATGTCTGGTCTAATAAGTGTGATTTTAGTGTTTGTCGGCCTCACTTCAAACGCTTGGAATACCCCTTCGTTCCTGTCGGAATAGGGAAGGTAATAAAGATGCATTTCACGCGGATATTTCTGACGCATCCATTGCCCCATGATATTCAGGTGGTGCGGACTGACCGTGCCCAACACCAACAGAACGAACCCCGGTTTTTCACACCATCGATGCAGGTCGGTCTGCGTTTTCGACTTCTCGTCAAACACCGGTAGGCATGGAAACCGGTCGCCCGCCTGGATTTTGCCGCCCGACGCATGGTGCACGGAAAGTGATGAGTGGCGATAGTTGACATCAAGGCCCGACAACCGTTCGAATGTCCGTTGCAAACGGCCCCGGTCCGAGCTGGCGCGACTTGCCTGCCTCATCAAGCGCATCCCTCCAAACCAACCCGGCCACCGCACACCCGCTTCCTCCATTCCAAAAATTCCCTTACCCGCTTTTACCGCCGGCATCCGCTCCCGTTGGTATGTATGGAGCACGCTCGGGGCCAATCGGCCGTTCACCGTAGCCGCCAGCTTCCACCCTAAATTAGCAGCGTCATACAGGCCTTCGTTCATGTCACGGTTCAGGATGGGAGAGACCCCATGGGCTGCGTCACCGATTAGGAAGCACCGCTGGCGTCGCACTTGCTCCACGATCGTTTGCCGATAACGGAAGGAAGTGATCCGATGGCATTGTTCGCCCGGTAAATCAAACCCCAGTGCGGCTTCCACCTCCTTTCTGATATCCGTGTACCGGATGGTATCGCTTCGGCCCGAGTTGTAAGCTTGGGGTAACCGGCCGACAATGCGGTAACGGTTAGCCGCACCGAAAGGAATGGTAGCCAAAGGTCCATTGTTGTGTAAAGCAAGCGCTATTCTCCGGTTATTCCCCTTGTTAGTTTCTACGTCGGCCACGAAAAAGTTCCGCATACGATCGTCCCCTTCAAGCGGGATATCGAGCTGTCCTCGCAAGGTACTGTATTGGCCATCGGCTCCGATGACCCAAGCACACTGCCAGTCTTGCCGCTTGCCATGATGTACCAGGGTGGCGGTGGCCCCGGCATCGTTCTGGCGAAGCGACTCCAGCCGGGTTTCCCACGCCACGGGGCAAGCTCTTTCCGTTAGCCTGTTAAGCAGGATCCGTTCCATGTCATCTTTCGCCACCTGCTGAATGAATGGGAAGGCGATGTCTGTAGCGGCCAGTGGTGAGAAATCCAATGTCGCGGCCACCGTCCCGTGTGCCGATAGTTGCAGGGCATAATAGGATTGCCCCTTCGCAAGCAGCTGATCGGAGAGCCCCAGCTGTCTAAAAAGCTCCATCGACCGCGCGCTTACCAACATCGCTTCCGCTTCGCGGTCGGGGCCCGGCTTCGCATCAATAACGGTCGGTTGCATGCCATAACGGAGCAGCTGGGCGGCAACCATCAAGCCCGAAAGCCCTGCCCCAATGATCAAAACGTCGGTATGTTTTTGGGGTTCCACGGTCAGAAGAGCAGGAAGATAGCCGGCTTTTTATGGAAATCGTGATTCCCTTCGCGCCATTTCCGTATCGGCTGGCTGATAATCTGTTCGTCGGGGGAAGTGAGGTTGACCGCCACACACAGCTGTGTCTGCGGTTTGCATAGGCGAAGCAGATCGAATAGCAACTGGTTGTTGCGGAACGGGGTTTCGATAAACAACTGCGTTTGCTTTTCCCGCATGGCGGCTTGCTCCAATTGGCCGATCCTCTTGGCCCGGTCGCCTTTATCTATTGGTAGATATCCATGGAACGTAAAACGCTGGCCGCTGAAGCCCGATGCCATCAATGCTAATACAATCGAACTGGGGCCAACCAAAGGCACGACCTTGATCCCCCGTCGGTGGGCTTCGGCCACAATCTCGGCACCTGGATCAGCTACCCCTGGGCAGCCTGCCTCGCTCATCAAGCCGACATCCCTTCCTGATAGCAGCCCCGAAAAGAACCCGGCCATATCCGATTGGCCCCGAGCATGTTTTCCGTAATCGTGCAGGACAAGCTCATCTTGGGGAGTCCGAAGGCCCGCTTGTTTAAGATACCGTCGTGCCGTCTTCCCGTTCTCGACGATATACTCGCTAATGGCGTTGATTGTTTCACTGAGATAAGGCGTAAATGAGGCCGATATCGCTTCGTCCGCCAACGGCACGGGTATAAGGTACAGTGTTCCGAAATGCATGTACAAACGTAGCAAAAAGGCGTTTAATAAGTTGGCTAGATCCGTATTATATGGCTATTTCGTTTCATTTATTCAAACACATTTACTAATTTGGCCAAAATTCCGCTGGACACATGGCCACACAAATCACTGACGGCGTAAAGGTTTCGGTTGAAACGGTGTACCAACCCGAGTACTCCAACCCGGAAAACGAACATTTCATGTTTGCTTACCGCATTACCATTGAAAATCTGGGCGATTACAGTGTGCAGCTTTTACGGCGGCATTGGTACATCTTCGATTCCAACGGCACCCATCGGGAGGTGGAAGGCGAGGGGGTAGTCGGCCAACAGCCCATTATTGAGCCGGGCGAAAGGCATGAGTATGTTTCCGGCTGCAACCTCAAAAGCGACATGGGTACCATGGGCGGCACATACCAGATGTTGCGTGAGCTTGACGGCTCCAAATTCGAAGTGGATATCCCCAAATTTGATTTGATCGCACCCCACCGGCTTAATTAGCGTTAGCTTAATCCAAAAGCCATCATTACACCCGCTATCTCCATGCTGAACCAAGGGGAAAAGCGTGCTATTACAAGTCTCTATGTACTGGGAGTATACTGGAAAAAGCCTGGATAAACACTGGAGATTCCCTGGGAAACACTTGGCACTGCGGCTAACGTTTGCTACCTTTGTAAGGCATTTACACGGGGCAATCATGGCATACCAGGTAGGCGATATCAAGTTCGAGGGGCAAATCGGTGACCTCTCCTTTTACAAACAAGGAGACGCGTATTTGGCCAAACGAAAGGGCGGCGTTAGCTCCAAGCGCATGGCAACCGATCCAAAGCTCGAAAGGTCGCGCGAGAATAGTACCGAATTCGGCAGGGCTTCGGCGGCTGCAAAGCGGCTCAGGTTGGCCATGCGGAACGTCCTGCCTTTGTTCCACGAGGGCACGATGCAAACCCGTTTGAACAAGCGTATCCTCCAACTTATCAAGGGCGACGGCACGAACGACAGGGGTAAACGACGGGTCATTGCCGAAAATCTACCGCTATTGGCCGGCTTCAGCTTTAACAGTGGCTCCGCGTGGAAAGATGTTTATTACGCGCCGGTGCAACGTGTCTTCAACAAGGACTCGGGG